>NZ_JAMYKU010000007.1:0-255925 GCF_040317575.1 Mesorhizobium sp. M1423 | reverse complement strand
TGGCCGGCGCGCTTGTCGCGGGGGTTCCGGGCCTTTTCGGCGCGCCTGTTCCCGATTTTTTGGCGGCCGACCCCTATTTTATTTGCGGGGGCGGCGCTGTGGGGCCCCAACGCTTTTCCAAAGGGTCAAAATTCCACGTGAATTTTGTTTCGGGCCGTGCCAGATTGGCCCGAAGCGGGAGGAAGACACTCCTGCCTGACGCCGAATGCCTGCCGGAGAACCGGGCCGGCATGCGGTGCATAATGGACAAATAACCGACAGGGGTGTGGATCACATGAAACGTATCGTACTCGGCCTCATGGCCGCAGCTGCAATGGTTCTTCCGGCCTTCGCCGCGGACATTCAACCCGCGCTTCTCTATGATCTCGGCGGCAAGTTCGACAAGTCGTTCAACGAGGCGTCCTTCCACGGCGCCGAAAAGTTCAAGACCGAGACCGGCATCCCCTATGTGGAATTCGAGGTCAGCAACGCCACCCAGCGCGAGCAGGCGCTGCGCCGTTTCGCCGAGGACGGCCGCAATCCGATTGTCATGGCGGGCTTCTCCTGGTCGGATGCGCTTGACAAGATTGCCACGGAATTCCCCGAGACCAAATTCGCCATCATCGACATGGTCGTCGACAAGCCCAATGTCCGCTCCCTCGTCTACAAAGAGCAGGAAGGCTCCTATCTCGTCGGCGTGATGGCGGCGATGGCTTCGAAGTCGAAGAAGGTCGGCTTTATCGGCGGCATGGATATTCCGCTGATCCGCAGATTCGGCTGCGGCTTTGTCGGCGGCGCCAAAGCGGCCGGCGCCACCGACGTCATCCAGAACATGACCGGCGATACGCCCGCAGCCTGGAACGATCCCGCCAAGGGCGGCGAGATCGCCAAGACGCAGATCGACCAGGGCGCCGACGTGATCTATGCTGCGGCTGGCGGCACCGGTGTCGGTGTGCTGCAGGCGGCGGCCGACGCGGGCAAGCTCGGCATCGGTGTCGATTCCAACCAGAACGGCTTGCAGCCCGGCAAGGTGCTGACCTCCATGGTCAAGCGTGTCGACGTTGCCGTCTACAACACCTTCATGGATGCCAAGGACGGCAAGTTCACGGCCGGCATCAACGATCTCGGCCTCAAGGAAGGCGGCGTCGACTACGCCATGGACGACAACAACAAGGCGCTTGTCGACGATGCGATGAAGGCAGCGGTCGAAAAGGCCAAGGCCGACATCATCGCCGGCACCATCAAGGTGCACGACTACATGTCGGACAATGCCTGCCCGTATTGATCGACAGACATTGCTGAGCTGACGAGCCGCCGGGTGAAAGCCCGGCGGTTTTGCATTGTCAGGCCGCTCACCAGTGCGGCGGCTTGGTCACCGGCACGTCGGGTGCGGCCTGTTCCTCCAGCGCCAGGAAGCGCTCGGCCAGCGCGTCGAGCTTGCGCTGCATGCGCTCGATCACCTTCCACTGCTCGGCGATCTGGCCGGACAGTTCCTCGATGGTCTTCTCCTGCTCGGCGGCGCGGATTTCCAGCGTCGTCAGCCGGTCGTCGGGCATGGTCATTTGAAATCCTCGATCAGGCGATTGTGCAGGGTGCGGCCACGTTGGAAATTGACAAGCATGACGGGATTTGTCGAGAGTGAACCGTGCTCCGGCCAATTGGCACAGACCCAATTGGCACAGACTGGGCGTCATGCTAGGCGTTTGACCAAGCGGTAAAAAAATAACAGTGGGAACAGGCTGCATGGCGCAAGCCGCAATCGAGCTGATCGGCATCGACAAGAGCTTTGGCGCCGTGCGCGCCAACCGCGACATCAATCTGGAAATTACGCGCGGCACCATCCATGGCATCGTCGGCGAAAACGGCGCCGGCAAGTCGACGCTGATGTCGATCCTTTACGGCTTCTACCAGGCCGACAGCGGCGAAATCCGTGTCGGCGGCCAGCCGGCATCGATCAAGACACCGAACGATGCGATCGCGCTCGGCATCGGCATGGTGCATCAGCACTTCATGCTGGTCGACAATTTCTCGGTGCTGGAAAATGTCATTCTCGGCGCCGAAAGCGATGCGCTGCTGAAGAAAAGCATCGCCAAGGCGCGTTCCGAGTTGGAGCGGCTCGAGCGCGAATACGGGCTCGAAGTCGATCCGGACGCGATCATCGAGGAGTTGCCGGTCGGCCTGCAGCAGCGCGTCGAAATCCTCAAGGCGCTCTATCGCGGCGCCGAGATCCTGATCCTCGACGAGCCGACCGGCGTGCTGACGCCGGCCGAAGCCGACCATCTGTTCCGCATCCTCAGGCAGTTGAAGGAGCAGGGCAAGACGATCGTGCTGATCACCCACAAGCTGCGCGAGATCATGGCGATCACCGACACGGTCTCGGTGATGCGCCAGGGCACCATGGTGGCGACACGCGAAACCAGGAAGACCACGGTCGAGGAGCTGGCCGAGCTGATGGTCGGCCGGCGCGTGCTGCTGCGCGTCGAGAAAGGCGAGGCGAAGGCCGGCGGCGTCAAGCTCGCGGTCAAGAACCTGACGGTCAAGGATTCCCGCGGCGTCACCATGGTCGACGACGTCTCCTTCGATATCCATGCCGGCGAGATCGTCGGCATTGCCGGCGTCGCCGGCAACGGACAATCCGAACTGCTCGAGGCGATTTCCGGCATCAGGCGCGCCGTTTCGGGTTCGGTCACGTTGGACGGCAAGCCGATCGACCTCACCGGCGCCGCCGATCCCGGTGAACTGCGCGAGCGCGGCCTTGCCCATGTGCCGGAGGACCGCCATCATGTCGGCCTGGTGCTGGCCTTCGAGGAGAACGAGAATTCGATCCTCGGCTACCAGGACGACGAGCGCTATCTGAAGGGGCCGTTTCTCGACATCGACGCCATCCGTAACGATGCCAGGGACAAGATCGTCAAATACGACATCCGACCGGCGGACTGCCGCCTCAAGACCGCCAATTTCTCCGGCGGCAACCAGCAGAAGATCGTGCTGGCGCGGGAAATGGAGCAGGATCCCGGCGTGCTGATCGTCGGCCAGCCGACGCGCGGCGTCGATGTCGGCGCCATCGAATTCATCCACAAGCGCCTAATCGCGATGCGCGACCAGGGCAAGGCGGTGCTGGTGGTTTCGGTCGAGCTCGACGAGATCCGCTCGCTTTCCGACCGCATTCTGGTGATGTTTGCCGGCCGCATCGTCGGCGAGCGCGGCCCCGACGCGACCGAGGGCGAACTCGGCCTGCTGATGGCCGGCGTCGAGCACCGGGAGGCCGCGGAATGAGCACTCCCTATGCCAAGCTGCCGGCCTGGGCCGATTATGTGCTGATCCCGCTGATCAATCTGTTCGTCGCCTTCGTCGTTGCCGGTTTCGTCGTCATATTGGTCGGCGAGAACCCGCTGCGTGCTGCGGTCATCCTGGTCGAGGGTGCCTTCGGTCGCGGCCAAGGCATCGCGTTCACGCTTTTCTATGCCACCACCTTCATCTTCAGCGGGCTGTCGGTGGCGGTTGCGGCGCATTGCGGCCTGTTCAACATCGGTGGCGAGGGCCAGGGCTATATCGCCGGTCTCGGCATCGGCATCGTTTGCCTGGCCTTCGACAGCGTGCTGCCTTGGTGGCTGACCTTCCCGATCGCCATTATCGCCGCCGCGGCGATGGGCGCGCTGTGGGCGCTGATCCCGGCCTATCTGCAGGCCAAGCGCGGCTCGCACATCGTCATCACCACCATCATGTTCAATTTCATCGCCGCCAGCGTCATGGTCTATGCGCTGGTGGGCATGCTGAAGCCGCCCGGCTCGATGGCGCCGCAGACGCGCACCTTCCTCGAAGGCGCACAATTGCCGAAGCTCAACTGGATCATCGAATTGTTCGGCGCCAAAATCCGTTCGGCGCCGTTCAACGTCAGCTCGCTGCTGGCGCTGGCCATGGCCTTTCTGGTGTGGGTCCTGATCTGGCGCACCAAGCTCGGCTACGAGATGCGTACCTACGGCCACAGCCCGAAAGCGGCGCGCTATGCCGGGATTTCGGAAATCCGCATCATCATCATTGCGATGATGATCTCGGGCGCGCTGGCCGGCATGATGGCGCTCAACCCGACGATGGGCGACCAGCACAATGTCGCGCTCGAATTCGTTTCGGGCGCCGGTTTCGTCGGCATCGCGGTGGCGCTGATGGGGCGACTGCACCCGGTCGGCATCGTGCTTGCCGCAATCCTGTTCGGCATGCTCTACCAGGGCGGCGCCGAGCTCGCCTTCGAGATGCCGGCGATCAGCCGCGACATGATCGTCATCATCCAGGGCCTGGTCATCCTGTTCGCCGGCGCGCTCGAGCATATGTTCCGGCCCTATGTCCAGGCGCTGTTCGCCTCGCTCAGCCCGAGATCGGTCGGCATGGAAGCGGTCAAGGGGAAGGGCGCCTGAGATGGATTTCTTCAACGCCATCGTACAGGTCCTGGACTCGACCATCCGTCTGTCGGTCCCCTTGCTGCTCGCCTGCCTCGCCGGCCTCTATTCAGAGCGGGCCGGCGTCTTCGACATCGGGCTCGAAGGCAAGATGCTGGTTGGCGCCTTCGCCGGTGCCGCCGCCGCCTCGGTCTTCCACTCGGCCTATCTCGGCCTCGGCATGGCCATCCTCATTTCGGTCGCCTTCGCGCTGATCCATGGCTTTGCCTCGATCACCCACCGCGGCAACCAGATCGTTTCCGGTGTCGCGATCAATTTCATTGCCGCCGGATCGACGATCATGCTCGGCCAGGCCTGGTTCCAGCAAGGCGGGCGCACGCCGGCGCTGGCCGCCGGCGAGCGCTTCGAGACAATCATCTGGCCGGGCGCGGATGCGCTCAGGAGCGTGCCGATCCTCGGGCCGATCTATTCGGAACTCATCTCCGGCCACTCAGTGCTGGTCTATCTCGCCTTCCTGGCCGTGCCGTTCACCTGGTGGGTGCTGTTCCGCACCCGCTTCGGCTTGCGCCTGCGCGCCGTCGGCGAGAACCCGGCCGCGGTCGATACCGCCGGCATATCGGTCGCCTGGCTGCGCTATCGGGCGCTGATCTGCACCGGCGTGCTCACCGGCATTGCAGGTGCCTACCTGTCGATGGTGCAGAATGGCGGCTTCGTGAAGGACATGACCGCCGGCAAGGGCTACATCGCGCTGGCCGCGCTGATCTTCGCCAAATGGAAACCGGTCAACGCCATGTTCGCCTGCCTGCTGTTCGGCTTCCTCGACGCGGCGTCGATCCGCCTGCAAGGCACGCCGCTGCCGCTGATCGGCAAGGTGCCGGTGCAATTCATGCAGGCGCTGCCCTATGTGCTGACCGTCATCCTGCTTGCAGGCTTCATCGGCAAGGCAATCCCGCCGCGTGCCGGCGGCGTGCCTTATGTCAAGGAACGCTGATTTATCATGGCTCGTGATCTGTTCGAAGCGGCGAAAGCCGCCATGACCAAGGCCTATGCGCCCTATTCGAAATTTCCGGTCGGCGCGGCGTTGCGCACCGAGGACGGCCGTGTCTTCACCGGCGCCAATGTCGAGATCGCGTCCTATCCGGAGGGCTGGTGCGCCGAAACCACCGCGCTCGGCCACTACATCATGGGTGGCGGCGGCAAGATCACGGAAATCGCCGTGATCGCCGAACGCGTGGCAAAATGCTCGCCCTGCGGCGGCTGCCGGCAGCGGCTGGCTGAATTCTGCCGGCCGGAAACGAAGTTCTATCTCTGCGATGATAGCGGCGTGGTCGAGACCGTGACCATGGGCGAGTTGCTGCCATACGGCTTCCAGGGCGATGTGTTGAAATGAAGGAAGCACTCGATCACCTCGTCGAAAGGCTGGACGGGCTGGCGCCGACCACTGCGCTGGTGCTGGGATCGGGGCTTGGCGGGCTTGTCGACAAGGTCGAGGATGCGGTGCGCATTTCCTATTCCGACTTGCAGGGCTTCCCCAGAAGCGGCGTCAGCGGCCATGCCGGCGAGGTGGTGGCGGGGCTCTTTGCCGGCACGCCGGTGCTGATGCTGTCCGGTCGCGCACATTATTACGAGCACGGCAACGCGGCGGCGATGCGGCCGGCACTCGAGGTGCTCGCCGGCCTCGGCATCTCCAGGCTGATCCTCACCAACGCCGCCGGTTCGGTCGATCCCGGGATGGGCCCGGGCTCGGTGATGCTGATCACCGACCACATCAATTTCTCAGGCTCCAACCCGCTGATCGGCGAGCCGAGCGACCGCCGCTTCGTCGGCCTGACCGAAGCATACGACGCCGGTCTCCGCTCCGCCATCGAGCAAGCCGCGAAGGCCACCGGTACCAGGCTGCACAAGGGCGTCTACATGTGGTTCTCCGGCCCATGCTTCGAGACGCCGGCCGAGATCCGCATGGCTCGCATCATGGGCGCCAACGCGGTCGGCATGTCGACGGTGCCGGAGGTCATTCTCGCCCGCTTCCTCGGGCTGCGCGTCGCAGCCTGTTCGGTCGTCACCAACCTTGCCGCCGGCATGACCGGAGCCGAGCTGTCGCACCAGGAGACCAAGGACATGGCGCCGGTCGGCGGCGCGCGGCTGGCGACCATTCTGCAGCGTGTTTTTCAGGACGGGCTTCCGGAGCACAGGGTAGACGCCTGATGCTTCCCCAGGAAATCATCCGCCGCAAGCGCGACGGTCAAAAACTCTCGGCTGAGGAGATATCGGCTTTCATCGAGGGCCTGACCGCCCGCACCGTTACCGACGCGCAGGTCGGCGCCTTCGCCATGGCGGTGTTCTTCAACGGCATGAGCCGCGACGAGGTGGTGGCGCTGACTATGGCGATGCGCGATTCCGGCGATGTGCTCGACTGGTCGGATCTGCCCGGCCCGGTCACCGACAAGCATTCGACGGGCGGCGTCGGCGACAATGTCTCCTTGATGCTGGCACCGATCGTCGCTGCCTGCGGCGCCTATGTGCCGATGATTTCCGGCAAGGGCCTCGGCCATACCGGCGGCACGCTGGACAAGATGGATGCCATCCCCGACTATATCAGCCAGCCGGATGTTGCGCGTTTCCGCAAGACCGTGCTCGAAACCGGCTGCGCCATCATCGGCCAGACCGCCGATCTCGCACCCGCCGACGCCAGGCTCTACGCCATCCGCGATGTGACGGGAACGGTGGAATCGGTGCCGCTGATCACCGCCTCGATCCTGTCGAAGAAGCTGGCCGCCGGCCTCAATTCGCTGGTGCTCGACGTCAAGGTCGGCAACGGCGCGTTCATGGAGAAATCGCGCGATGCAACCACGCTGGCCAACAGCCTGGTCGAGGTCGCCAATGGCGCCGGCCTGAAGGCCTCGGCGCTGGTCACCGGCATGAACGAGCCGCTGGCCTCCGCCGCCGGCAATGCGGTCGAGGTGCGCAACGCCGTCGACTTCCTCACCGGCCGCTTCCGCGACCGGCGGCTGGAGGAAGTGACGCTGGCGCTGGCCGCCGAGATGCTGCAATCGGCAGGCCTGGTGTCGTCCAACCAGGACGGCCTGCGCCGCGCCGCCGAGACGCTGGCCGGCGGTCGCGCCGCTGCCATCTTCGCGCGCATGGTGGCGGCACTTGGCGGTCCCGCCGACTTTGTCGACAATCCGGAAAAATATCTGCCGAAAGCGGCAACGGAATTTGCCGTCAAGGCGAGCGCGAACGGCTTTGTCGCCGGCATCGCGACCCGCGAGATCGGGCTTGCCGTGGTCGGGCTTGGCGGCGGGCGGACGCGGCCGGACGACAGGATCGATCACGCCGTCGGCATCACCAGGCTGTTGCCGGTCGGCGCTGAAGTGCGGGCCGGCGAGGCGCTGGCGCTGGTCCATGCCCGCAATGCCGGGGATGCCGAGGCAGCCGCGGCCGCCGTGCTTTCGGCCTATACGATCGGGACTTCCAAACCGGCCGCGGAGAAAACCGTCATCCGGCGGATCCTGCCGCGCTGATAGTCACTGAACCAGCAGCAGCGTGCCGTCTTCGACCTGATATTTTTCGAGCCGCTGCAGAAAGCTCATGCCGATCAGGTTGGTGTGCAGCGCCCTGTCGTCAAGTACGACGGCCTCGACGCCCTCGACAGTGATCCTCCCGATCTGCAGGCGGTCGATCGTCACCACGGCGGCCTTGATCGCACCGTTGGCGGTGTTTACCTGATGGCTGAAGTCGGTCGAATTGAGCGAGATGCCGATCCTGCGCGCAGTCGAGCGGTTGATGGCGACGAGCGTCGCACCGGTATCGATCATGCCTTCGATCTGGCGGCCGTTCAACTTGAAGACCGACATGAAATGCCCGCGCGCGTCCGCGGTGACGACGACCTTGCGGCCGAGCGGCTGCGTCGTCGCCGGCCTGTCCGGGACGGCGGCGAGGTTCAGGTCGGTTTGGGTGTCGGCCGGCTTAGCTCCGATGGCGGATTTCAACAGCCGCTCGATCGTCTGTGGATTCGACTGATAGACGATCGGCAGCGATGCCGACGTTCCGGCAAACACGCCAAGGATGAGAAGCTTGCGCAGCATGGACCGGCCTTTGTGGTTGCCGATCCTTAGTCCGACAAGGTGTTTGCCGCTTTAACGAATGCGGAAACCAGCCGTTTGCGTAAACAATCGGTAAACGGACCTATTTGGTGCCGTACATACGGTCGCCGGCATCGCCGAGGCCGGGCATGATGTAGCCCTTCTCGTTGAGTTGGCGGTCGATGGAAGCGGTGAAGACCGGAACATCGGGATGCGCCTGGGTAAAACGCTCGAGGCCCTCTGGTGCCGCCAACAGGCAGAGGAAGCGGATGTTGGTGGCGCCGCGGCCTTTCAGCTTGTCGATCGCCGCGATCGCCGAATTGGCGGTCGCCAGCATCGGATCGACGACGATCACCAGCCGGTCGGCGAGGTCGCCCGGCGCCTTGAAGAAATATTCGACCGCTTCCAGCGTCTCATGGTCGCGGTAGAGGCCGATATGGGCGACACGCGCCGCCGGCACCAGATCGAGCAGGCCTTCGAGCAAGCCGTTGCCGGCGCGCAGCACGGAGGCGAAGACGAGTTTCTTGCCCTCCAGCGTCGGCGCCTCCATCGTCTCGATCGGCGTCTCGATCGTCGTCGTGGTCAGTTCGAGGTTGCGGGTGACCTCATAGCCGAGCAGTAGCGAGATCTCGCGCAGCAGCCGCCGGAACCCGGCCGTCGAGGTTTCCTTCTTGCGCATGATGGTCAGCTTGTGCTGGACAAGCGGATGGTCGACGACGGTGACGCCCTTCATGGTGTTCTCCGAACTGCGCAGGTGAATAGTGAATGGTGTATGGTGAATAGTGAATAGTGAACTGGTTTGCGAGTCCTTGGTTGCGCGGAAAAACTCGCGGTTGACGGACCGAAGCGCCAGGCTCGCAATTCACCATTCACCTGCCCTTGGCGCCGAGCCTGCCCAGCAGCGCCGCCCTGGTCTTTCTGTCGACGAAAGCTGCCTCGATGGCCGTCCTGGTGACGGCGGTGAGCGCCTTGTCATCCATCGCAAAATGTTCGGCGGCGATGTCGTATTCGCGCTTCAGCGAGGTCCAGAAATAGGGTGGGTCGTCGGAGTTGAGCGTCACCTTGCAGCCCGCCGCCCTCAAAGCAGGAAAGGGATGGTTGGCGAAGCTGTCGAAGATTTTCAGGGCGATGTTGGAGCCGGGGCAGCATTCGAGCACGACGCCTTCGTCGGCGATGCGCCGCACGAGATCGGGGTTCTCGATGGCGCGCACGCCGTGGCCGATGCGAGAGGGGCGGATATGGTCGAGTGCCGCCTCGACGCTCTCCCAGCCCATCAATTCGCCTGCGTGCACGGTGATGCCGAGGCCGGCCTCGCGGGCGATCTCGAAGGCCCTGACATAATCTTCCAAATCGCCAATCCGCTCGTCGCCGGCGACGCCGAAGCCGGTGACCAGCGGATGCCCGCTGCGGGCGGCGAAACGCGCCGCCCGCTCGATCGATTCGACACCGAAATTGCGCACGCCGGTGACGATCATGCGGCCTTCGATGCCGGTCTTCGCCTTGGCGCGGGCCATGCCTTCGCCGAGCGCATCGGTATAGGCCTTCGGCGACAGCCCGGCCTTGCCGGCATGGTCGGGCGAGGTGAAAACCTCGGAATAGATGGCGCCGTCGCGGGCGAGGCTGGTCAGGTAGTGATCGGCCAGCCGCGCATAGTCTTCTTCGGTGCGGAACAGGTCGGAGGAGAAGTCGTAGGCGGCGAGGAAAGAGGTGAAATCGTGCCAGACGAAGGAGCTGTTCTGGATATAGGGCGAGGCATCCCTGCCGTATTTCTCGGCCTGGCGGAGGACGAGTTCAGGCGCCGCTGCCCCTTCGATGTGGCAGTGCAGTTCTGCTTTCAAAGGCATTCAATTATCCCGTCAGGCCTTTTTCTTATGACGCAGGTTCTGGTCGGAAAACCGTGCGACGCTTTTCCGGAACCTGCTTCGAAGCGCGGCCGAACACCGCGCCTTAAACAATAGCGCCCGCACCATCGATCGGCTATGGTCCCGCCGATTTTATGGCGGATCAAAACGATGTCGGTTGAAAGAACCACGGCTGCGGGCGGCATGGAAACCTCCTATGGTTTCAAGCGGGTAGGGCCAGGCGACAAGCAGCCCCTGGTCAATGATGTTTTCCACAAGGTGGCGAACCGGTACGACCTGATGAACGACCTGATGTCGGCCGGGTTGCATCGGTTGTGGAAGGACGCCATGGTCGCCTGGCTCAATCCACCGAAGCGGCCGGGCTGGCGCGTTCTCGACGTTGCCGGCGGCACCGGCGACGTCGCCTTCCGCATCGTCGAGGCGAGCGCCAGGCACGCCCATGCAACGGTTCTCGACATCAACGGCTCGATGCTCGCCGTCGGCCGCGACCGAGCCGAGAAAAAGGGCCTGTCGGCAAATACCGATTTCGTCGAGGCCAATGCCGAGGAACTGCCTTTTGCCGACGCTACTTTCGATGCCTACACCATTGCTTTCGGCATCCGCAACGTGCCGCGCATCGATGTGGCGCTTGCCGAAGCCTATCGCGCGCTGAAGCCTGGCGGGCGCTTTCTCTGCCTTGAATTTTCCGAGGTCGAGATGCCGCTGCTCGACAAGGTCTATGAGGCATGGTCGTTCAACGCCATCCCGCGGATCGGCAAGGCGGTGACCGGCGACGGCGAGCCCTACTCCTATCTGGTCGAATCGATCCGCAAATTTCCCAACCAGCAGAATTTCGCGGCGATGATCTCGCGCGCGGGCTTCGAGCGCGCCTCATTCCGCAACTATTCCGGCGGCATCGCCGCGCTTCATTCGGGCTGGAAGCTTTGAGGCTGGCCCGCATTTTCATAGCCCGACGTGCCTTTCGCCAGTTCAGGAAACCGGCAAGGCAAAGCCAGCCATGAGCAGCATAGGCGCTGGTTTCAGGCTCGTGCGGGCCGGCTGGGTGCTGGTCCGCGAGGGTGTCATCGCGGCGTTGCCCGGCGACGAACTCTTCGGCCTGCCGAAGTTCGGCTGGCGCATGGCCCGGCTGTTCACCCGTCGCCGCGCGCTTGCCTACGAGCGCGGCGACCGGCTGGCCAAGGCGGTCGTGCGGCTCGGCCCATCCTACGTCAAGCTCGGCCAGTTCCTGGCGACGCGGCCGGACGTCGTCGGCAACGACATAGCGCTCGATCTCGCCATGCTGCAGGACAAGATGCAGACATTTCCGAAGGCCGAAGCCATAGCGGCAATAGAGGCCTCGCTCGGACGCAAGGTCGGCGAGCTCTATGCCAGTTTTGGCGAGGCCGTCGCCGCCGCCTCGATCGCCCAGGTCCATACCGCCGAAACCCTGCAGGACGGCGTCGTTACCCGGGTGGCGGTGAAGGTCATCCGGCCGGGCGTGCGCCGCCGCTTCTTTCGCGATCTCGAGAGCTATTTCCTCGCCGCCCGGCTGCAGGAAAAATACATCCCGTCGTCGCGCCGGCTGCGGCCGGTCGAGGTGACCGAGACGCTGGCCCAGACCACCAAGATCGAAATGGATTTGAGGCTGGAGGCGGCGGCTTTTTCGGAGCTCGCCGAAAACACCAAGGACGATCCCGGCTTTCGCGTGCCGTCGGTCGACTGGGAGCGCACCGGCCGCGATGTGCTGACCATGGAGTGGGTCGACGGCATCAAGATGAACGATATTGTCGGCCTGACCGCCGCCGGCCACGACCTGAAGGCGATCGCCGCCAATCTGGTCCAGTCGTTCCTGCGCCATACGCTGCGTGACGGTTTTTTCCACGCCGACATGCATCCGGGCAACCTGTTCGTCGAGGCCGACGGCACCATCGTCGCCGTCGACCTCGGCATTGCCGGCCGGCTCGGCAGGAAGGAGCGCCGGTTCCTCGCTGAAATCCTCTACGGCTTCATCACGCGCGATTATCAGCGCGTCGCCGAGGTCCATTTCGAGGCCGGCTACGTGCCGCGCCAGCACAATGTCGCGGCCTTCGCCCAGGCGATCCGGGCGATCGGTGAACCGATCCACGGCCAGCCTGCCGAGACAATCTCGATGGCCAAGCTGCTGACGCTTTTGTTCGAAGTGACCGACCTCTTCGACATGGCGACGCGGTCCGAGCTGGTGCTGCTGCAGAAGACCATGGTCGTCGTCGAAGGCGTCGCCCGCACGCTCGACCCGGCCTTCAACATGTGGAAGACGTCGGAGCCGGTGGTGAGCGGCTGGATTGCCCGCAACCTCGGCCCGCGCGCCCTGCTGGCCGATGCGCGCGACGGTGCCAGTGCGCTGCTGGCGCTGGCCCGCCAGGCGCCGGACCTCGCCGCACGCACCGAGCGGCTGTCGCGCGAGATCGACCTGATGGCCGAAAACGGCCTGCGTTTCGACGAAAGGACCGCGCGCGCGATCGGCAAGGCCGAGGCGCGCTACACCCGCTCCGGCCGGCTGGCGCTGTGGGTGATCGCTCTGACGCTGCTGTATATCGCCTGGAAGCTGCTCTAACGCCTTGTTGTCGCTTGATTGCATTGATATCATTGCTTGCAGCGATCTCGGGCAAAGTGCAATCACATGGCCAGCATCACGATCCGCAACCTTGATGACGAGGTCAAGGATATGCTGCGCCGATTGGCTGCGGAGAATGGCCGGTCAATGGAAGACCAGGCGCGGGTCATGATCCGCGCAGCGGTCGAAGGTCAACTCGGTTCGTCCGGCCGCATCGACCAGATCGAGAAAACGTTGCGCGAACTGACAAGCTTGCAGAATCCTGCAGCTCCGGTGGTCGCGGTCCCCAGCCAAGTCGCGCGAGGTGTCCTCTCCGGCAAGCGCATCCTGCTGATCATCGGCGGCGGCATCGCCGCCTACAAAGCGCTCGACCTGATCCGCCGGCTGCGCGAGCGCGGTGCTTCGGTGCGCGTGGTGATGACCGCCGCGGCGCAGCAATTCGTCACTACGCTGTCGGCCGGAGCGTTGTCCGCCCATCATGTCTTCACCGAGCTGTTCGACCGGCAGGACGAGCACGACATCGGCCACATCCGGCTTTCGCGCGAGGCCGACCTTGTGGTCGTGGCGCCGGCCACCGCCGACCTGATGGCAAAGCTCGCCAACGGCCACGCCAACGACCTTGCCTCGACGGTGCTCATCGCCACCGACAAGCAGGTTTTGATGGCTCCGGCTATGAACCCGAAAATGTGGACGCACCCGGCGGTCCGGCGCAACCGCTCGATGCTGGGTAAGGACGGCGTCGCATTCGTCGGCCCGGCGAAGGGCGAGATGGCCGAAAGCAACGAGGCGGGCGAGGGCCGCATGGCCGAGCCGCTGGAGATCGTCGCCGCGATCGAGGCGCTGCTCGACAGTCGGCCAAAGCCGCTGGCGGGCAGGAAGATCATTGTCACTTCCGGGCCGACGCATGAACCGATCGACCCGGTGCGCTACATCGCCAACCGTTCGTCGGGCAAGCAGGGCCATGCCATCGCGGCGGCGCTGGCCAGGCTCGGCGCCGACGTGCGTCTCGTCTCCGGTCCGGTCGGCATTGCGGATCCGGCCGGCGTCGCCACGATGCATGTCGAAACGGCCGTCGAGATGAAGGATGCGGTCGAACAGCTGCTGCCGGCCGACGCGGCAGTGTTCGTCGCGGCTGTCGCCGACTGGCGCACTCAAAGTTCGGCCGGGGAAAAGATCAAGAAGGTGGCGGGCGAGGGGCCGCCGGCGCTGCAGATGGTGGAAAATCCCGATATTCTTGCCGGTGTCGGGCATCACAAAAGGCGGCCGATGCTGGTGGTCGGTTTCGCCGCGGAGACGCAGGACCTGGTCAGGAATGCCGAGGCCAAGCTTGCGAAAAAGGGTGCCGATCTTATCGTCGCCAATGATGTCTCGCATGAAGATGGTTCCCCGGGCGTGATGGGCGGCGACCGCAACAAGGTGCGGATCGTCTCGAAGGCCGGCGTCGAGGAATGGCCGGAGATGAGCAAGGAAGAGGTGGCGACGCGGCTCGCGGCACTGATCGCCGGCCGGCTGAAGACGGTCGTGGTTTAGCGATCTCCCCTCGGGTGTTTAGCCGATCTCACCTCTCGTGGGGGAGATTGGCAGCTTCGCCAGCCGCGCGTCGTCGCTCGCGCCCGAAATCCGCAAGGCGGCAAGGCATCCCAGGATGCCGAGCGGGATGAAGGCGAGGAACAGCCAGGCGGCGACATTTGCCGCGGCCTCGCGGTTCAGGCCTTCGGAAAAGCCGCTGGCGTTGGCGACGATGCCGGTCAGTGCCGCACCCACGGCATAGCCGATGCGCTGCATGGTCGGCACGGCGGCCGAGGCGATCGTCTGCTCGCCTTCCTTGGCCGATGCCACGATGACACGCGTGACAAACGGCCAGGCGATGCCGAAACCGCCGCCTTGCAGCAAGGCACAAAGCAGGATCAACGGGATCGAGCCCGCCGGCACCGTATAGGCGAAACCCGCGACGCCCGTGGCGATCATCAGCGCCCCGCCGACGATGATCAGCCGCTCGCGCTCCGGCGGGGCATTGGCGACGAGGATCGACAGGATCGACCAGGCGATCGATTCGGCGGCGATGATGTAGCCGGTGGTGAGGATCGGAATGTCGTGCAGGCTGGTCAGGAGCAGTGGCCCGTAGACCGCAAACGAGCAGGTCGCCACCGAAAACGCCGCGACCATGGTCATGCCCGCGCCGACCGGCGAGCGCCATGAAAACAGCCGCGACGGGAACAGGCGCGAGCGCGGCTTCAGCGCGTCGATATAGACGAACAGCGCCAGGCCGATCATGCCGAGGGTGAGCAGCAGCGACGAGCGCAGCAGGGCGATGTCGACGCCGGCGGTGGCGATCAGCACGACGCTGACGGCAAGACAGCCAAGTGCCGCAAACGGGAAGGGCGGCGCCGACCCGCCGGTCGCCTGCGGCCTTGTTGCTTTAGGTGTATCGAGCACGAGGAAGCTTGCCAGCGCCATGGCCGTGCCGCCGAGGGTGAAGACGCCGAAGGCCCAGCGCCAGGACAGCAATTCGGTCATGACCGCGCCGAGCACCGGCCCGCTGAAGGCGGCGACGCCCCAGATCGCCGACATAACGCCGAAAAGCTGCGGCCAGATCGCGCGGGCAAACAGCCGCTCGACCGAGACGAAGGCCAGCGACACCAGCGCGCCACCGCCAAGCCCTTCGATCAGGCGGCCGGAGAGGAACAGCGGCATCGAAGGCGCGGTGGCGCAGACCAGCGCGCCGGCGGCATAGAGCAGGGCGGCGGCCGTCATGTTGGTGCGCAGCGCGACATAGCTCACCAGCCGTCCGGCGGCAGCACCTGCGACGATGGCGCCGAGCTCGTAGATCGCCAGCGACCAGCCGACCAGCTGCACGCCGGCGAGCTCGCCGACCATGGCCGGCATGACCGTTGCCACCATCGTTTCGTTGGTGGCGTGCAACAGGATGCCGAGGCTGATGAAGCAGAAGCGCGCCAGATCGCCGCTCGCCCACAGCGCACGCCAGTCGACCCTGTTTGTGCTTGTTTTGGTCAAGTCCACCCCCGAATTCCCTGCCGAGCCAGAGCATCTTTGGCACTTCAGGCGCGATGCACGCCTTGTTCGCGTGCGGTTTGTAAAACCTCAACTGCGGTTGAGCTCAAGCGGTTTTTTGATCGCCGTTAGCGCGGCGGATGCCAAAGATCATGCGGCGCGAGACAGTCACGAGATGTCGAGATCTTAGTCAGGCCGAAGATGTAAGCAATATTGGATCGCCGCAATCTTCGGTCACGGTAACGGCATGGATCCTAGGATCCATGCCGTGATCTTCGAGCGCTGCAACTTTGAACATCAGGGCGGCCCATCCTCTGCGGAGCGGGCCTGCCGGAATCCATGAGCTTTCGGCAGCTATTCGCAGGCCGACACCTACGCTGCCCGGCTGCTCGGGGAGCCATGCTACGCCGCTATTTGAACGAATGGATCAAGTCCAGCGAAGTGACGGCGACCGCCAGATTGACGCCGGTCTGCGCCTGGACACTGAGCGGCTGCAGCGAAAAGGCGCTGCCGAGGCCGCCGACCAAAAGGTTGGCGCCGCCACCGGTGACCACGCTCGCCTCGGCATTCACGCCATAGTAGCTGCCGGCAAGATCGCCTTCATCGTGGTTGCGGGTTGCCGCCAGAACCGCCCATGCCAGTTGGCCCTGATGCGTCCGGCCGACGTCGACGCCGAGCTTGGAAATTACCCCGGTATAGACTTCGGGTGGGCCGCCACGATGCGGACGAAAGACACAGGAAACACCCTTGTTGGAGGTGACCAGATAGGCCGTGCCACCGTCGATGGTGCAGTCGAGCACGCCGAGCTGGAGCTTGCCGGCGCTGGCGGGAGCGGCAACGACGGTCGTGGCGAGTGCGGCGGCACAGGCAAGTTGCTTGATCATGGGAGGGTCCTTTCCAAATGGCTTTGAACAACGGCTGACCACGCCGAGCGTTCCGCCGAAAACTTGGCGCCAGCAAGGCAAGGCTAAACGCAGGGTTGTCGCAGTGCGGAAACGGCGGCCCGATAAACCGGCCCGGTCAGCCGGCGCTGGTGCGGGCCAGACCGTCCTTGGCCGGTTGGTAGTTCGGATTGAGGTGCACTGCCTCGCGGTAGGACTTCGCGGCCCTGACCTTGTCGCCGCGCCGCTCGTAGATCAGCGCCTGGTTGGACCAGGCCTCGGCGTTCTTGCCGTCGAGCTTGATGGCCATGTTGAAGTCGGCGAAGGCATTGTCCTCGTCGTTCATGGCAAGGTAGGAGAGGCCGCGTCCGTTGTAAGGCTCGGAAGCATCCGGCGCCAGCGAAATGGCGGTCGAGAAATCCTCGATGGCAAAGGCGTGCTGGCCCTGGCTCTGGTAGATCAGGCCGCGATTGTGATAGGCGCGCGCGTCGGTCGTGTCGAGCTGGATCGCTTTCTGGAAATCGTTGAATGCCTCCTGGACCCGGCCTGCCTTGCGGTAGAGATTGCCGCGGCCGATATAGGCGGCGTCGTAGTTGGAATTGATCTGGATCGAGCGGTTGTAGTCGGCCAGCGCGCTTGCCTGATCACCGAGGAAGCGCTGGATGAGCGCCCGGTTGGAATAGGCCTGGTAGAAATTCGGATTGAGCTGGATGGCAGTGTTGAAGTCCTTCAGCGCTGCCTGGTACTGGCCGCCGCGGCCATAGGCCGAGCCGCGCACATTGTAGGCTTCCGGATCCTGCGGGTTGCGCTGGATCACCGCCGACAGCGAGGAAATGTTCTCGGTCGAGGCTTGCGCCTTGTCGATGTTGTTGAACTCGCCGGTCGGAACGCTCTGGCAGCCGGCAAGCGTCAACCCGGAGAGCAGGGCTGCCGTCAGGGCGAGGCCGCGCCACGCGGTTCTGCGCTCTACGGTGATTGCGTCCATGTCTGCCCTGTCCTTACTGCGCCGTCTGGTCCGTTCCCCCTCCGAACCGGCATCTCTCCCAACCAGTCCTCTCGGACCGGGTCGAAATCACAACAAAAAGGTGGCGGCGATTCCGCATCGCGCCACCTTGGATATCCTTGGAAAAGGACGAAAAATTGACGTCAGAACCGCGGCGGACGCGGAGCACCGGCGCCGGCAGCACCGGCCGCGACCGGACGTGGCGTCATCGGCAGAAGGCCTTCGCGCTGGGCGCGCTTGCGGGCCAGCTTGCGGGCGCGGCGCACGGCTTCCGCCTTTTCACGGGCGCGCTTCTCGGAAGGCTTCTCGTAATGTCCGCGCATCTTCATTTCGCGGAAGATGCCTTCACGCTGCATCTTTTTCTTGAGCGCGCGAAGCGCCTGATCAACATTGTTGTCGCGGACGAGTACCTGCACGTGCAATCCTGTCTTTCGGTTTGAAATCAACAGGCAAGCGGCCATAGCCACAAGCCTCCGCGGCGCGTTACACCACGAATTGGGGCGGCTGATAGCAGAATCAAGGGGCGCTGTCCACAGCCGATTGAGAGGCGGTGCCGATCCCGAAACGAAAAACCCGCCTCGGCGGCGGGTCTCTGGTGTGAATCAGCACCATGCGCAATTTAGTAGCATAGCTGCCGGCACAAAGCAAGAACAAAATTCGCCTTGGGTCAGATAGACGCCGCTATGCCGTGGCCAGGGCCGTGGCCAGGTGGAGCTGCTCGAAACCCTCGAAGAACTCGCCGTAGTCGCAGGTTATCTCCTCGCCGGCGGCGATATCGCGGATCGCGGTGGCCCCGCCATATTGCGAAAAATCGGTGTTCGGCTTGTCGGCATGGTTCATGAAGCGGCCATTGTCGACCTCATAGACCATGAAGCCCGGCCGGTCCGGGCTGGGATAGGCATATCTGTCGAGCAATTCCTTGAGGTGCGGCGGCGCCGTCTCGTATGTTTCCCTCGGGATCAGCCGGTCGAAGTCCGGATCGAGCCGCCAGATCTGCGCGCCTTTCCGGATCGGCTCGGCGGCAAACACACCGACGCCTTCGATTGCGCTTGCAGCGATATAGGTCCTGATCAGCAACATGTTTCCAACCCGTCTTCGAGGAGAAGACGGAATCGTCAAATCGCCGAAAAAATCAAGGGCCGGTTCGCGACATTTCGGCTGGCGGGCATGCGTTGCGCCCTCCGAACCCTCACGTCCGGGTGATCGAGACGCCGCCGTCGGCGAACAGCGCCGCGCCGGTGGTGAAGCTCGATGCGTCGGACGCCAGGTAGAGCGCCGAGCGGGCGATCTCCTCAGGCTCGGCGACGCGCTTCAAGGCATGCAGGTTTTCGACGAAGGCTCGCGATTCAGGTGTCTTGAACGTCGCCGAAGGCGTGTCGGTGCCGCCCGGCAGCAGCGCGTTGACTCGAATGCCCTTGGCGCCATATTCGGCGGCCAGCACCTGCGTCAACCCGATCAGTCCGGCCTTGCTTGCGGCATAGCTGGTCATGCCCGGCATGCCGACGGTGTGGCCGACGAAGGTGGAGGTGAAGATCAGCGAGCCGCCGCCGCGATCGATCATCGCCGGCACCTGGTATTTCGCGCCGAGAAAGGCGCTGGTCAGATTGGTATCGAGCGTCTCGCGCCAGCCCTCCAGCGACAGCTCCGAAACCGGCCCCATCCTACCGACCGAGCCGGCATTGTTGAAGGCGATGTCGAGCCCGCCGAATTTCCCGACCGCCAGGTCGACGAGGGCTTTTGCGTAGGCTTCGTCGCGGACATCGCCGGCAAGAGCGACGGCGGTGCCGTCGGCGTCTTCGATTTCGGCAACCAGCGCATCGAGCTCCGCCTGGCGGCGGGCTGCGACGACCACCTTGGCGCCTTCCTCCGCAAACACCTTGGCCGTGGCGCGGCCGATGCCGGAGCTGGCGCCGGTGACGATGGCAACTTTGTTGGCAAGTGCGAACATTTTTGCATCCTTTTTCGCGCCGGCCCTTGCCGGCAATCGGGATCCTTGGTCGCAAATCAGGGCGGCGCGAGCCACCCGATACCTGCGCTGTTTTCAACAGCGCTTCTTGACGCCCGCTGGCCACCAAGCTACGGGTCCTCATCCAAAATCGCGGGTGGACGCGCCACCCATTTGCAATGACCCCCCAAGACATGATGAGCAAGTTGCTGGAGCCCGGCTACGAGGGCGACGGCGAATTGGCGAATGCGCTTCGTTCGGAATTCCTCAAGGGTTTTCCGCTCGAAAACCTGCGGCAATTGTTGGTGTCCAGCAATGTCCCGACCCAGGCCGCGGCCGTCTTTATAACGGTCGAAACGGTCTTTAGGTTGGGCTTCGAGCTGAATTGTGTAGTGGCGGAAATAGCCAACCTGCTCGACAGCAAAAGTTCAACGATACGCTTCGATGCGATCCAAACGCTCAGAAGTTGTACCACACCTGCAGATGGCGCCTTTCTAGGTCGCGTGATGCTGCGACTGGATGATGAGCATGCGGGCGTTCGGTGGTCCGTCGTCAAGTTCATCTGCTTTGCGCAGCGCTGGCAGTTGCGGCTCGGGGTGGAAAATGCCGCCGCACTGCGTCCAGACTCTGCTTTCGCGATGCTGGTTAACGCTTACGGCAGGTATTTCATGCCGAGCGCCAAGGACCTGCGGCGACTGCTCGAGGATCCGGATGCGGTGTTGCGGCGCTTTGCAGCGGCAGTGGCTATCAGGCCACGCGACGTGATCATCGAGCGCTTCGTGGCCATGGCGGAGCAGTCGGACGACGCGGAAGTTCGTAAAATCGCCAGCGATTGCCGTGAAGGTTATTTGCGGCCAACCTATGCAATCGGGCCGTCCATCTTCAAGCGTGCTTCGTCTGAAACGTCAAAAGGCGAAACTCAGAACAGCGGCCGTTGAAGGCACGGCGCAAAACGGCAAGCGCCGTCGCAAACAGTGCAAGGCTGGCAGTGCGGTTTCGCTAGTGATACAGCTCGCGCGCCGGGGTTGGCTGATCTGCCCGGCCGCCATTTGCGAGGCCTGCAACGTTGAAGAAATACTCGGTATTCGCTATCGCCCGCGAGGCCATGCGCGGCCACAAGGGCTGGGAGGAACAGTGGTCCTCGCCGGAGCCGAAGAAGGAATATGACGTCGTCATCGTCGGCGCCGGCGGCCACGGCCTGGCCACAGCCTATTATCTCGCCACCGTGCACGGCATCACCAACGTCGCGGTATTGGAAAAAGGCTGGCTCGGCGGCGGCAATACCGGCCGCAACACCACCATCATCCGCTCCAACTATCTCTACGACGAAAGTGCCGGCATCTACGACCATGCGCTGAAGCTGTGGGACGGGCTCAGCCAGGAACTCAACTACAACGTCATGTATTCGCCGCGCGGCGTCATGATGCTCGCCCATAACATCCACGACATCCAGGTGCTGAAGCGGCACGTCCATGCCAACCGTCTGAACGGCATCGACAATGAATGGCTGACGCCGGAGCAGGCTAAGGAATTCTGTCCGCCACTCAACATTTCGCGCGATGCGCGCTATCCCGTGATGGGGGCTGCCCTGCAGCGCCGTGGCGGCACGGCGCGCCACGATGCGGTCGCCTGGGGCTATGCGCGCGGCGCCTCGGCGCGCGGCGTCCACATCATCCAGAATTGCGAGGTCACCGGCATCAAACGCGCGCCGAACGGCGCGGTTACCGGTGTCGAGACGACGCGCGGCTTCATTGGCGCCAGGAAGGTCGGCGTGGTCGCCGCCGGCCACTCCTCGGTGATCATGAACATGGCCGGCGTGCGCATGCCGCTGGAAAGCTATCCGCTGCAGGCGCTGGTGTCGGAGCCGGTCAAGCCGGTGGTGCCTTGCGTGGTGATGTCGAACACGGTGCATGCCTATATCTCGCAATCCGACAAGGGCGAGCTGGTCATCGGCGCCGGCACCGACCAATATGTCTCCTATTCGCAGACCGGCGGGCTGCACATCCTGCAGCACACGCTCGACGCGATCTGCGAGATGTTCCCGATCTTCACCCGCATGAAGATGCTGCGCTCATGGGGCGGCATTGTCGACGTGACGCCGGACCGTTCGCCGATCCTGGCCAAGACGCCGGTGCCCGGCCTCTACGTCAATTGCGGCTGGGGCACGGGCGGCTTCAAGGCGACGCCGGGTTCGGGCCACGTCTTTGCCCATACGATCGCCAGGGACGATCCGCACCCGATCAACGCACCCTTCACCATCGAGCGCTTCCGCACCGGCCGCCTCATCGACGAGGCGGCGGCGGCGGCGGTGGCGCACTGATGATGACCGAGATGGCCGTCGCCATGCCGCTGATGCTCGCCGGCGAGCAAGGCCTGTTTCATTTTCCGTCACCGGACGAGGTGCGCACGCAGCCGATCAGTCGCGCCGGGAACGAGGCCGACTGGCCGTTTTCCATCGATGACGGCATGCTGACCTGCGTCTGGAGCGGCGGGCGAAAGATCGTCTTCTTCTTCGAGGCCCGTCCTTCCGATCTGGATCCGGACGAGCCTTTCCAGCCGCGCGGCGTCATCGTCACCACCGATCCAATCCAACTGACCATCGGCAACATGGCCAATCGCGCTCTGTTTCGCCCTGCGGCAAGCATCGAGGAGCGCATCCGGCTCGTCGCGCCTTTCGTCACGATGGGCCAGAGGCTTTGCGACCAACCTGCCGGCGCTCGCGTCGGCCACGGCGAACTGTAGGACCAACCATGCTTCTCATCCGCTGCCCCTATTGCGAGGAAGAGCGTCCCGAGCTCGAATTCCGCAACGCCGGTGAGGCGCATATTGCGCGTTCCCCAAACATCGCCGGCGAGAGCGACGACGACTTCGAAAAGTTCTTCTTCATCCGCTCCAATCCCAAGGGGATCATCTATGAGCGGTGGCGGCACATGCATGGCTGCGCGCGGTTCTTCAACGCCGTGCGCGACACCGTCAGCGACAGGTTCCTGATGACCTACAAGGCCGGCGAGCCAAAGCCGGCGAAGCTGCCGGGAGCCGCCAAATGAGCGCGACGTTCCGCATTGCCGGCGCCGGGCGGCTCAAGCAGGCAAAGATAGCTGGCTTCAGCTTCGACGGCCGCCCCTATACCGGCATCGAGGGCGACACGCTGGCCTCGGCGCTGCTTGCCAATGGCGTCCATCTCGTCGGCCGCTCGTTCAAATACCACCGGCCGCGCGGCTTCCTGTCGGCCGGCGCCGAAGAGCCGAACGCGCTGGTCGAGATCAAGCGCGACGCGGCACGCAAGACGCCGAACGTCCGCGCCACGGTACAGGAACTCTATGACGGGCTGACGGCACAGTCGCAGAACCGCTGGCCGTCGCTCGCCTTCGACATCGGTGCGGTCAGCAGCATCGCCTCGCCGATGCTTTCGGCCGGCTTCTACTACAAGACCTTCATGTGGCCGAAGGCTGCGTGGAAGAACCTCTACGAGCCTAAGATCCGGGCCGCGGCCGGTCTCGGCGTCGCCCCCGACCAGCCGGATCCCGACCATTATTCGGCGCGCTTCGCCCATTGCGAGGTGCTGGTGCTTGGCGGTGGTGCGGCGGGTATTGCTGCGGCATTGGCTGCCGCCGAAACCGGCGTGCGCGTCATCCTTGCCGACGAGCAGGCGGAATTCGGCGGCAGCCTTCGCTTCGAGAGCGGGGCGAAGATCGAAGGCCAGGACGGCTTTTCCTGGGCGCAATCCGCTCTCGCCAAGTTGAGCGCGATGGACAATGTCCGCGTACTGCCGCGCACCACGGCCTTCGGCTATTACGCGCAGAATTTCGTCGGACTGGTTGAGCGCGTCAGCGACCATCTGCAGAGCCCCGGCCGCGACCTGCCGCGCGAGCGGCTGTGGCAGGTTCGCGCCAAACGCGTGGTGTTGGCGACCGGCGCCATCGAGCGCCACATGGTGTTTGCCGACAACGACCGTCCCGGCGTCATGCTGGCGTCGGCGGCGCGCACCTATCTCAACCATTACGGCGTCGCGGTCGGCAGGAATATCGGCGTCTATACGGCGAACGATTCCGCCTATGCGGCGGCGATCGACCTGAAGAAGGCTGGCATCAACGTGGCGGCGATCGTCGATCTGCGCGACAATCCGACCGGGCCGGTGATCGACGAGGCGAGGGCGCTCGGCATCGAGATCAATTTCGGCCGCGCGGTGATCCGCGCCGGCGGCAAATTGCGCGTGTCGTCGATGACCGTGCAACCGAAGAATGGCGGCGGCGAGCGCACCATGCCGGTCGACGCAATCCTGATGTCGGCCGGCTGGACGCCGTCGGTGCATCTGTTCTCGCAATCGCGCGGCAAGGTTGCCTTCAACGATGAGACCAAGCGCTTCGTGCCCGGCATTTATGCACAGGATTGCGTCTCGGTCGGCGCCTGCAACGGCACGGACGGGCTGTCGGCGACCATCGACGAGGCCTATGCAGCGGGCGTCAAGGCGGCCAAGGAAGCCGGCAACAAGCCAGCCAAGGGCACCAAGCCGAAAGTCGATGCCGGCGAGAGCTGGTCGCGCGGCATGCTGGGTGCGGCGCCCGGCGCCGGGGCGGATACGACAGTAAAGGCGTTCGTCGACTTCCAGAACGACGTCACCGCCAAGGACATCCGCCAGGCGGTGCATGAGGGCATGCGCTCGATCGAGCACGTCAAGCGCTTCACCACCAACGGCATGGCGACCGACCAGGGCAAGACCTCCAACATGCACGGCCTGGCGATTGCCGCCGAGACGTTGGGCAAGCCGATCCCGCAGGTAGGGCTGACGACGTTCCGTGCGCCCTATACGCCGGTGACGTTCGGCTCGATCGTCGGGCACGCGCGGGGTCCCCTGTTCGACCCGACCCGCAAGACGGCGATCCATCCCTGGGCAGAGCGTCAAGGCGCGATGTTCGAGGATGTCGGCCAGTGGAAGCGCGCCTGGTATTTCCCGAAGCCGGGCGAGGACATACATGCGGCCGTCGACCGCGAATGCGTCACGGTGCGCAAGACGGCCGGCCTGTTCGACGCGTCAACGCTGGGCAAGATCGAGGTGGTCGGGCCGGATGCGGCCAAATTCATGGAACTGCTCTACACCAATCCATGGGAGAAGCTCGAGCCCGGCCGCTGCCGCTACGGCATCATGCTGCGCGAGGACGGTTTCATCTATGACGACGGTGTCGTCGGCAGGCTGGCGCCGGATCGCTTCCATGTGACGACGACGACCGGCGGCGCGCCGCGCGTCATGAACCATATGGAGGACTATCTCCAGACCGAGTTCCCGCATCTCAACGTCTGGCTAACCTCGATCACCGAGCAGTGGGCGGTCATTGCCGTGCAGGGGCCGAAGTCTCGCGACATCATCGCACCGCTGGTCGAAGGCATCGACATGTCGGACGAGGCGCTGCCGCATATGTCGGTGCGCGAAGGCCGGATCTGCGGCGTACCGACCAGGCTGTTTCGCATGTCGTTCAGCGGCGAGCGCGGCTTCGAGGTCAACGTGCCGGCCGATTACGGCGAGGCGGTCTGGGAAGCGCTATGGGCCGAGGGCCAGAAGCACGGCGCCTGTGCCTATGGCACCGAGTCGATGCATGTGCTGCGCGCCGAAAAGGGCTACATCATCGTCGGCCAGGATACCGACGGCACGGTGACGCCGAACGATGCCGGCCTCGACTGGGCGGTCGGCAAGAAGAAGACCGACTTCGTCGGCATTCGCGGCATGGCGCGGCCGGATCTGGTCGCCAAGGGCCGCAAGCAGCTTGTCGGACTGAAGACCAGGGATGCCAAGGTGGTGCTGGAGGAGGGAGCGCAGATCGTCGCGGACCCGAAGCAGGCAATCCCGATGAAGATGATCGGCCATGTCACGTCGAGCTATTGGTCGCAAAATTGCGGCCGCTCGATCGCACTGGGGCTGGTCGCCGGCGGCCGCGATCGCATGGGCGAGACGCTCTATGTACCGATGCCGAACGGGGTGATTGAGGTGGAGGTCACCGGTATGGTGTTCTTCGACGAGAAGGGGGAGCGCCTCAATGGCTAAGGCCGCTGTGAAAACCGCCGTCGCCGGGCCGTCGGTCGAACGCCGTCCGGCTGTCGCCGGCCAGTCGCTTTCCGCCACCGGCGTCACACTTGCCGTGCTGCCGCCGGCCGAACGCATATCGCTGCGCGCGCCGGACGCCTCGATCGCGGCACTTTCGAAAGCACTTGGCATCGCCCTGCCGCTAAGGCCGAAAACCTCGGCGGCAAAGGCTGGACGGACCGCCTTGTGGCTCGGGCCGGACGAATGGCTGGTCATCGATGAAAGCGGCAAAGATCCACTCGCCGATTGCGCCAAGATTTCCGCGCTGCATTCGGCGGTCGGCATCTCGCACCGCAACGTCGCCGTATCGGTCACCGGACCGGCTGCCGCGACGACGATCAATGCCGGCTGCCCGCAGGATTTGTCGCTCGACGCCTTTCCGATCGGGGCGGCATCGCGCACCATTCTCGGCAAGGTCGAAATCGTGCTGTTGCGCACGGCGGCCGATGCGTTCCGCGTCGAATGCTGGCGTTCCTTCTCCGACTATGTCTTTACTTTTCTGTCGGAGGCAGCGCGCGACGCGGCAGCATAGCAATGTTCGCCGCGCCCAGCCGTTCTGCGACAGCGAGCCGAGGGAGAATGCAAATGCCGTCGAACTCCGCGCCGAAGTTGCCGGCCAAGACGCCGGCCGTGCGCTCTTTCGAACACGAGCAGCGCACTGAGGCGGATGTCGAAGAGGAACTCGAGGAAGGCCTCGAGGATACGTTTCCGGCCAGCGATCCGGTGTCGATCACCGGAACGGCCATTCCCGGCGCGCCGGCAAGACCCGGCAAGGCGAAGAGGGTGGCGGGACAGAAGCGTAAGAAGTGATCTGCACGGCGCGATAAAGCAGGGCTGAGGCCGGCAAGATAGGCGGCCGGAAATTGCTGCCGCCCTTTCGGTTCATCGCCGCATATTATCGCCGGTCGGCTCAGAAGCTGCTGGGCACGATCCACGGGTCGATGCCGATGCCGAGCCTCGGGCCCTTGCTGCCGGCCTTGTGGGTCTCGGCATCGGCATTTTCAAGCGATCCGGTCGGCGCGCAATCGAGCTTCACATCGGTCTTGGTGTCGATGCAGGCCGCTTCTTGCTTGCCTGTCTGATTGCTGCCGGCAATTGCGGCGCCAGAGAGCGCCAGCAGGGCGGCGAGCGTGAGAATTGCCTTCTTCATGATCGGTCTCCGGTTCCAGCTAGTGAATTCGTACATGTACGGTATTGCGTACAGATACGCCCAAGGCTGAGGGAGTTCAAGTAAAAATCGTACACGTACGGAGAAATTAGGCGCAGGAATTGCCGGACGCTCGGCACCGGAGCGCGGATCGTTCCGAGAAAGATTTTACAGATCGGGAGGAGCGCCGCTCCTCAGCAGTTGACCGGCGGGCCGAGCGGCGCAATCTCGTGCGCGGCGATGGCTTCGAGCATGATGTCGCCGATCCGTGTGATGAACGTCGTCTGGTCGCCGAACGGGTAGAACGGGAAGGTGATCAGCAGCGAGATGGCGCCGTGGCCGACCGCCCACAGCATGGTGGCGATGGCGCGCGGATCGCCCTTGAGCCTGCCGGCGGCAACGCAGGCCTCGACCCTCTCGATCAGCACTTTCATCGCCGGGTTGCCGCTCTGCATTTCGGCGAACGTCTTGCCGGCCGGCGGCCTGACTTTTTCGGTCATGAAGACGGTGCGGTATTCGTTGGGATTCTCGAGCCCGAAGGCGGCATATTCGACCAGCACCGCCTTGAGTGCCTCGATCGGGTCGTCGGCCGTATGATTTTCGATGCGCCTGGCCAGGGTCTCGAAGGCGTTTTCGGCCAACGCGAACAGGATGTCCTGCTTGTCGGCGAAATAGGAATAGACCGACATCGGCGCATAGCCGACGCGCTTGGCGAGCTTGCGGATGGTGAGGCCGTCATAGCCTTCTTCCTGGACAAGCTTGTGCGCGGCGTCGACAAGTTCGGAACGCAGTTCGGCCTTTTGTTTTTCGCGGCGCTCCTGGACGCTTAGCTGCAATTGTTCGACTGCCTTAAATGACTGATGGCTGGATGCAGCATATATACGCTGTACGGCGTCGGGCAAGGGTGGCACGAAGCAGAAGCTCGACGTCACAAAACGATGTAACCCGGCAATAAAGCCGGCAACATCGGACTGTTACAGACAAACGCTAATTCGCGGCTCTGCAAGAATTGTGATCTGGGAGGCCAACATGGCCCTGACTGAGCTTTCGTCCGGCGTGCCGGACGTGAACCCGCTTTCCCATCGCGCCAGGATGGCGCTCAGGCGCGTCGTCATGGTCGCATGGCTGGCGATCGCGCTCGGCTTCGCCATGGAGGCTCTCATTCTGACCGTCAGATTTGCGGCAGGTTCCTACCCGGCGACGACGCTGATCCTGATCGAACTGGCGCAAGGCGTGACCTGGTCGTTCTTCGTCTGCGCCGGCGTCAGCCTCGGCACGGCGCTCGCCAAAGTGCGAGCCTCGCTCGGCGGCCTGATCGCCGCGATCTCGGCGCCGCTGGCCATGGGCATCGCCAAGGGGACGCAAAAGGTCATGGTCAGCGCGCTCGATGCGGCGGCAAAGCCGGCCGTTCTCTCGCTCACGACGCTCGGTGTGCTGCGGGCCATAGAATACGGGCTGCTCGGCTGGATACTGGCGTCGCTGGCATCGAAGGAAGAACCCCGTCCGCTCCATTTCGCGCTGGCAGGCGCCCTGATAGGCGCGGTATTCGGTGGCGGCATCACGGTGCTGACGATTGAGACGGCCGCGGCGAACGACGCTGCTCTGGCACTGCCACAGGCTATCGCAACCGGCCTCAACGAGATCGTGTTCCCAATCGGTTGCTCATTGGTCGTCTACATTGCGCTGCAGGTGAGCCGCCACATGAAGTACGTCGCGGCCGAAGCCAAATAGATTTAGGTTCCCAGGCCCGGATGCCAGTCAAACCGCTTCCGGCTGGCGTTCGATCAGCGTCAGCGTCAGCCAGCGCGCGGTCAGCGCCGGTTTTTTCGAGCCCTCGATCTCGATCGTCACGTCGTGCGCAGTCTGCACCCAGCCCGACGGCCTGACCTTGACATCGGCCAGCACGAAGCGGGTGCGGATGCGCGAGCCGGTTTTCACCGGCGCCAGGAAGCGCAGCGAATCGAAGCCGTGATTGACGCCCATCTTGCTGTTTTCCAGCGGCGGCATGGTTTCGAAGGTCATCGCCGACAACAGCGAAAGCGACAGGAAGCCGTGCGCGATGGTGCCGCCGAACGGCGTCTCGCGCCTGGCGCGCTCCGGATCGCAATGGATGAACTGATGGTCGTCGGTGGCATCGGCGAACTGGTCGATCATGCGCTGCGTGACCACCCGCCATGGCGACACGCCGACTTCCTTGCCGACGTTGGCCAGAAGCACATCGAGACTGATCGGTTCCACGCTGATGTCCTCCATCTTCACCCCCGGCATTTCACTCGCCGGATGGCGTGCGTCTCATTCCTTGAACAATGTCAGCCCGTGTTGCACCGACTGCCCGCCATCGATCGGCAGGATGGCGCCGGTGACATAGCTGCCGGCACGGCTGCACAAATAGAGCGTTGCGCCGGCAATGTCATCCGGTGCGCCGATGCGGCCGATCGGAACGTGGTTGCCGACATGTCTTGCCTGGTCTTCGGTGCCGGTGGCGAAGGCCGTCATCCGGCTCTGGAAAGGGCCGGGCGCAAAGGCGTTGACGGTGATGCGTCGGGCGGCCAACTCGATCGCCAGGATGCGTGTCAGGTGGTGAACCGCAGCCTTCGAGGCCGAGTAGGAGTAAGCGTCTTCGGCCAAAGGCTGCGTGCCCATCACCGATCCCAGATTGATTACCCGGGCCGGGTCGGCCTCGCTGGCAGCGGCCTCGAGCAGAGGCAGCAATTCGCGCGTCACATAGAAGACCGCAGTGACGTTGACGCCGAACACCTTGGCCCAGGCATGATAGGGAAAGCTTTCCAGCGGCGCGCCCCAGGAGATGCCGGCATTGTTGACCAGGATATGCAGCCGTTCGATCCGCGCCCTGACCTCGGCGACAAGCGCTGCAATGCCGGCCTCGCTGGAGACGTCGCCGGCGAAACCCTCGGCCCGGCCGGATGCCCCAAGCCCGTTCAGCTCGTCCGCTACCTTGGCGCAATCCTCGCCCTTGCGCGAGGCAATCATCACCGAGGCGCCGGCCCTGACCAGAGCGGTCGCCGCCATGCGGCCGATGCCGGTGGCGGCGCCGGTGACCAGCGCCGTCTTGCCGGCGACTGAGAACAGCTCGTCCAGATAGCTCATCGAATTCCTCCGCGCAGTTCACCGCTGTTTGATGGTGGGTCAATGAGCGGCTTCGCGTCGCCAAGGCTAGCCGAACTTCGATCACCCTTGCCACGGGTAAAGTACCTAGACCGGGGCGAGGGCACGCCTTGCGGCTGAAAGGTTAAGCCCCAGCGGCAAGGTGGTCATTCGGCCCTGACATGGGTCGGATGAATGATGCAGCCGTCCCCCTAAGCGAGCACCTTGGCCAGCGGTTCATTTCGCGCGTGAAGCAAGTCGTCATTACTCCTCCGCCCAAGCCGCAGGCAGATCTTGAGGACTTGGGACGGTAGCCGAGCGATAGGCAGGACTGACGTTCGTGATCGTGGGGGAGCTATGCCTTCCCGAGGGAGCTGTGGGTAAGAAACAACGCATCGTCCTGTTGGCAGCGGTTTTTGCGTCTGTCTTTGGCGTCTTTTTGCTGATCCTGATCCTGCAGATGGTCAGCCTTTTGGTTGACTAGACCCCAACGAAGACCGTTCGCCCGAAGGGCCGCTCTACCGTAGGCTTTCCAACTCGCGGATGCGTTTGGTGCCGTCGGCCTCGAGCTGCCTTGTGACCGCGCCGATCAACGCTTCGACGACGACGAAAAGGGCGGCGGATGAGTCCCAGGCCGAAGGCACGGCGGTACGCCCGGCGATGACGTGGCGGGCGAAGCGGGCGATCGGCGACAGCCACTGGTCGGTAAACAGCACGATCTGCACGCCACGCTGGTTGGCCGTCTCGGCGAAGCGGACAAGGCTGTCCTGGTAGCGCCTGATGTCGAAGATCACCAGCACGTCGCGTTTACCCATGTCGATCAGCCGGTCGCGCCAGACGCTTTCCTGCCCGCCGAGGTGAAAAACGTTGGGCTGGATGATGGCGAGGTGGGCGGCCATGTAGCGCGCCAGCGGGTCGGTGAACCGGCCACCGATCAGGAATGTCTTGCCGCGCCGGTCGGCCAGCTTGGCGACGATGTCGGCAAGCTGCTTATCCGAAAGGTGCCGGAAGGTCTCGCGCATATTGTCCAGCGTCGCTTCCAGCATCGGCGACACGGCGCTGCTGCCCGGCGACGGGGGATTGAGCGTCCGTGACGCCGGCGACTGCAATTGCGCCGCCAGCTCGTCCTGCAGCGCCGACTGGAATTCTGGATAGTTCTGGAAGCCGAGCCGGGCGACGAAACGCAGGATCGTCGGCGACGATACGCCGGCGGCGGCGGAGAATTCGGCGACCGTCTTCAGCCCGATCAGCGGATAGCTGGCGATCAGCGTTTGCGCTGCGCGCCGCTCGCCGGCCGGCATGGTGCCGATGCGGTCGGAGATCAGTTCGGCAATGCTGGAAACCATGTTTTTCCCCACCCTGGCCGGGCCGTTACCGCATTATCGAAATCGCGTTTGACAAAGCCGGCCAAACTGTATGAAATCATCCGCAGGGACGCAATGATGCAAAATACGTAACATACGATACAGCGCTCCCCGGGGACGGCAGACAATGGAGACAGCACGGCCCGCCAGCCTTGCATCGCCTGAAACCGTAAGGGTGACGAACCCCGGCGGATCAAGCCCTTTCGTGCTGACTTGCGACCACGCCTCCAACTTCCTGCCGCCGGAATTCGGAACGCTCGGCCTTGCCGCCGAGGAGCTTTCCCGCCACATCGCCTGGGATCCCGGCGCCTTGCCGGTGGCGCGCCGCATGGCCGAGGCACTCGATGCGACGCTGGTCGAGACCTGCATCTCGCGGCTCGTCATCGACTGCAACCGCCCGCTCGATGCACCGGACTTGATAGTGACGGTCAGCGCCAGCGAAAAAACCGTGGTCCCGGCCAACCAAGGGCTTTCGGCCGATCAGCGGGAGGCGCGCATCGCGCTCGCTTGGCGGCCGTTCCACGACCGGATCGCGACGATCATCGACGAGCGCCTGGCGGCCGGGCGGGAGACCAGGCTGGTCTCGATCCATTCCTTCACCCCGGTCTACAAGGGCAGCAGCCGGCCCTGGCATATCGGCGTTATCCACGACGAGGACCGCCGGCTGGCGGCGCCGCTGATCGCGGCGCTGCAGCGGCTCGCCGGCGTCACCGTCGGCGTCAACGAACCCTATTCGCCGGCCGACCGTGTCTATTTCACGCTGGAACGCCATGCCCGCTCGCGCGGGCTGCCCTGCGCGATGATCGAAATCCGCAACGACGAGATCTCCGGCGCAGCCGGGCAGCGGAAATGGGCGGATCTGCTCGCGGGTATTTTTCTCAATCTGGCGCCCGAGGCGGCCAAGGCCTCCAGACCAAGCGCAGTCGGAAAGTCAGTTCAATCGGCCAGCTAAGAAACCAACAGGGGACTAAAAAATGGCAGCACCGGGCTATACTGAAGTTGACAAGGCAGAGGACGTAAAGGTTCTCCACAACATGGGCTATGCCCAGGAACTGGAGCGGCGCCTCAGCCGCTTTTCGAATTTCGCGGTTTCCTTCTCGATCATCTGCATCCTGTCCGGCGGCATCAACTCGCTGGCGCAGGCAACCTCTGGGTCCGGCGGCATCGGAATCGGCATCGGCTGGCTGGTCGGCTGCTTCGTCTCGCTGACCTTTGCCGTCGCCATGTCGCAGATCAGCTCGGCCTATCCGACTGCCGGAGGCCTCTATCACTGGGGCTCGATCCTCGGCAATCGTGGCACCGGCTGGGTGACGGCCTGGCTCAACCTGCTCGGCCTGATCACAGTGCTCGGCGCCATCAATGTCGGCACCTGGACGTTTTTCCTCGGCGCCTTCGGACCGGCGCTCGGGATCGAGGGCACGCTGACCAACCAGATGATCTTCCTGGTCGTCATCACCGGTGCCCAGGCACTGATCAACCATCTAGGCATCAAGCTGACGGCCAAGCTGACCGACTTCTCGGGCTATCTGATCTTCTTCGGCTCGATCCTCATCGCGCTCGTCTGCCTGATCTCGGCCGAAACCTGGGATTTCAGCCGGCTGTTCACCTTCCACAATTATTCCGGCGATGCCGGCGCTGGTGTCTGGCCGTCCGTATCCAATGCCTGGGTATTCGCACTTGGCCTGCTGCTGCCGATCTATACGATCACCGGCTACGACGCGTCGGCGCATACCTCCGAGGAGACCATCAAGGCGGCGAGCTCCGTGCCACGCGCCATGGTGATGTCGGTAATCTGGTCGGCCGTCTTCGGCTATCTGTTCCTCGCAGCCTTCGTGCTGATGATCCCGAATATGGACGATGCGGCCAAGCAGGGCTGGAACGTGTTCTTCTGGGCCTTCGACCAGCGCGTCAGCCCCGGCGTCAAGGAGTTCGTCTACCTCGTCGTCTTCCTGGCACAGCTGCTTTGCGGCCTCGCCACCGTCACCTCCGCCTCGCGTATGATCTTCGCCTTCTCGCGTGACGGCGGCCTGCCGGGTTCCTCGGCACTGGCCAAGGTCAGCCCGACCTACCGCACGCCGGTAGCTGCGATCTGGACGGCATCGATCCTGTCCGTCCTGTTCGTCTGGGGCTCGACGCTGGTTTCAGTCGCCGGCACCTCGGCCTACACCATCGTCGTGTCGTGCACCGTCATCTTCCTGTTCCTCTCCTTCACCGTGCCGATCGTGCTCGGCATGCTGGCCTGGGGAACGCCGAAATGGGACAAGATGGGACCGTGGAACATGGGGCGCGCCATCTTCATGCTGTTCGGCGTGCTTTCGATCCTGTCGATGCTCCTGATCTTCGTCATCGGCATCCAGCCGCCGAACGACTGGGCGCTCTACATCACCGTCGGCTTCTTCATCCTGACGGCAATCGTCTGGTTTGCCTTCGAGCGCAACCGCTTCCAAGGTCCGCCGCTCGGCGACATTATCGCGGCGCGTCAGGCAGTGATCAAGGCTGCGGAACAGGCCGTCGGCGAAACCGGCCACTGAGGCCAGTCCTCCAGCTATGGCCGGCGCCTTGCCGGCCATAGCTTCCCACATCTTCAAAGTGACTTTCCACATCGTCAAAGTGACGAGCCCAAAACGACTAGCGCTGGAGTGCCGTAAGAATGGCCGGAAATTTCTCGTTCGATCAGTTGAAGCAAGCGGTCTCCAGCGGCGAGGTCGACACCGTGCTGGCCTGCATCGTCGACATGCAGGGGCGGCTTGCGGGCAAGCGGTTCCTGGCCCGGTATTTCGTCGATTCCGCGCATGACGAGACGCATGGCTGCAACTATCTGTTGGCCGCCGACATCGATATGGAACCGGTGCCCGGCTACAAGGCGGCGAGCTGGTCGAAGGGTTATGGCGATTTCGTCATGAAGCCGGACCTTGCGACGCTGCGGCGCGTTCCGTGGCTGGAGAAGACGGCGCTGGTGATCTGCGACGTGCTCGACCACCATACCCATGACGACCTGGCGCATTCGCCGCGCGCCATGCTGAAGAAGCAGGTCAAGCGGCTGCAGGAACGCGGCTATATCGGCTATTTCGCGTCCGAGCTCGAATTTTATCTGTTCAGCGAGACCTACGATTCCGCCCGCAGAAAGCACTGGCAAGGCCTCGAGACGGCATCGCCCTATATCGGCGACTACCAGATCGGCATCACCACCAAGGAAGAGGGCGTCATGCGCCGGCTGCGCAACGAGATGGAGGCGGCCGGCATCCCGATCGAGAATTCGAAGGGCGAGTGGGGTCCCGGCCAGGAAGAGATCAATGTTCGCTATGCCGAGGCGCTCGACATGGCCGATCGCCACGTCATCCTGAAGAACGGCGCGAAGGAAATCGCCGAGTCCGAAGGCAAGGCGATCTCGTTCATGGCCAAGTACAATTACGGGCTCGCCGGCAATTCCAGCCACATCCACAATTCGCTATGGAGCGCCGACGGCAAGACGCCGTTGTTCTACGACAAAAATGCCGAGTGGACGCTGTCGACGCTCGGCCAGCAATGGGCGGCGGGCCAGCTCAAATATGCCAAGGAATTCACCTGGTTCCTGGCGCCCTACATCAACTCCTACAAGCGCTTCCAGGCCGGCACGTTTGCGCCGACCAAGATCATGTGGAGCGAGGACAACCGCACCGCCGGTTTCCGTCTTTGCGGCGAGGGCACCAAGGGCATCCGCATGGAATGCCGCATCGGCGGTGCCGATTTGAACCCCTATCTGGCTTTCGCCGCGCTGATCGCGGCCGGGCTTGCCGGCATCGATGAAAAGCTTGAACTGCAGAAGCCCTTCGTCGGCGACGCCTACCAGGCCTCGCAGTTGCCTGAAATTCCAAAGACATTGCGCGACGCTACCGCGACGCTGGTGGAATCGAAGATGCTGAGGCAGGCACTCGGCGACGATGTGCTGGAACATTACGTCCACACGGCACACTGGGAACAGTTCGAATACGACCGCCGGATTACCGACTGGGAACTGCACAGGGGGTTCGAGCGGTATTAAATGACCTGTAACGTCGGCGCCGCCCGCCCCTCACCTTTACCCGCTCCCTGTGAAGAACGGGGCCAACGCCGGTGTTTCGTCCCTTCTAGAGCGGCGTCACCAACGAGAATTATTGTAGAATGTGAGGACCCAAGGCATGACCGAAACGGTCAAGATAAAATCCCCCATCGACGGTTCGATCTATGCCGAACGGCCTCTGGCCACGGACCAGGCGATCGGTGCCGCGGTCGAACGTGCCAAGGCGGCGCAGGAGAAGTGGGCGCAGACGCCGGTCGTCGAGCGCGGCAAGTACATGCTTGCCATGCTGGAAGCGCTGGTCGCCATGAGCGACGAGATCGTGCCGGAGATCGCCTGGCAGATGGGCCGGCCGGTGCGCTATGGCGGTGAGTTCGGCGGCGTCAAGGAACGCGTCAGCTACATGGTCGAGATCGCCGAGGCGGCACTGAAGCCGGTCATGGCCTCCAACCCGAAGCACGGCTTTCGCCGCTATGTGAAGAAGGTGCCGCTCGGCGTGGTCATGGTGATCGCGCCGTGGAACTATCCCTATCTCACTGCCGTCAACACGATCGTGCCCGCGCTGATGGCCGGCAGCGCCGTCATCCTCAAGCACGCGGCACAGACATTGTTGGTCGGCGAACGGTTTCAGCAGGCGTTCGACAGAGCCGGCCTGCCCAAGGGCCTGTTCCAGAACCTCGTTCTGAACCATGCGCAGACCGAAAGGCTGCTCGGCTCCGGCAAGATCGACCATGTCAACTTTACCGGCTCGGTCGCCGGCGGCCGCGCCATCGAAAAGGCGGCGGCGGGCACCTTCATGACGCTCGGCCTCGAGCTTGGCGGCAAGGATCCGGCCTATGTGCTGCCGGATGCCAAGATGGACCATGCCGTTGCCAATCTGGTCGACGGCGCCTTCTTCAATTCCGGCCAGTGCTGCTGCGGCATCGAGCGCGTCTATGTCCACGAGAAGGTCTACGACGAATTCGTCGAAGGCTTCATCGCCGAGACCAGGAACTACGTCGTCGGCAATCCACTCGACCAGGCGACCACCATGGGGCCGATAGCGCAGGCGCGCTTCGCCGACCTGATCCGCGAGCAAAAGGCGGAGGCGCTACGCAAGGGCGCCAAGGCGCACATCGACATGAAGGTGGCTAACGACAGGCAAGGCTCGCCCTATCTGGCGCCGGAAGTGCTTACCCAGGTCGACCACCAGATGAGCGTCATGCGCGAGGAAAGCTTTGGCCCGATCGTCGGTATCATGAAGGTGCGCCACGATGAGGAGGCGATCGCGCTGATGAACGACAGCCCCTATGGGCTGACGGCCTCGATCTGGACGCGCGACACGGACCATGCGGCGGCGATCGGCGACCGCGTCGAGACCGGCACCGTGTTCATGAACCGCTGCGACTATCTCGATCCGGCGCTGGTCTGGATCGGCGTCAAGGACACCGGCAAGGGCGCGGCACTGTCGGCCATCGGCTACGACAATCTGACCAGGCCGAAATCATACCATCTGCGCGAGGTGATCTAAGGTGGCGATCGGCAAGCCAACGATCGCTGTTGAGAGGGAGTAATGGCGGATACGCAACAATCGGCGCTGCCGGATCGTGAAGGTCCCGAGGGTATCGGCGGCTGGCTTGTCCTGCCGATGCTCGGGTTGATGCTCACCCCGATACTAGGGTTGGTACAATTGCACAACCGACTATCTCGGCATGTTACAGAACTGGCAGGCCTTCAGTTTGTCCCAAGGTGTGCTGATTGTTGCCGAATTGGTGATATCCGGCATACTAAACCTTACAGCCCCGGCCCTATTATTGTTCTTCATGTTCAAGCGCTGGCAGATATTCCCCGGCTGGTACATGATTTGGGCATTCGCGATGCCGATATATTCCGTTGTCGATTCATGGGCCGGGTATCTGGCTTTTCCCGACAGCTTTCCAACGCTGGATGATGCGTTCGATAAAGAAACGATGCGCGACATTTACCGTTCGGTCTGGGCCGCAGCCATCTGGATTCCGTACATGATGCGGTCAGACCGTGTGGCCAATACCTTTGTGAATTAACGACATCCGAGAGCATGAAAGCAGTCAGAAGGTCGAAATGACAAAACTCGTTTCTAAATGGAATTACCCTACGACCGTCCGCTTCGGCGCCGGACGCATCAAGGAGCTGCCGGAGGTGCTGGCGGCGACCGGCATCAAGCGGCCGCTGTTCGTCACCGACCCGGGACTGGCCAAGCTGCCGGTGGTGGCCTCGACGCTGAAGATCCTCGACGACGCCAAGGTGCCGTATGGCGTGTTTTCCGAGGTCAAGCCGAACCCGGTCGATTCCAACCTGACCGCCGGCATCGCCGTGTTCAAGAAGGGCAAGCATGACGGCGTCATCGCCTTTGGCGGCGGCTCGGCGCTCGACCTCGGCAAGCTGATCGCCTTCCAGGCAGGGCAGACGCGACCGGTCTGGGATTTCGAGGATGTCGGCGACTGGTGGACGCGCGCCGATGCCGATGCGATCGCGCCGATCATCGCCGTGCCGACCACGGCCGGCACCGGTTCGGAGGTCGGCCGCGCCGGCGTCATCACCAATGAAGCGACCCACACCAAGAAGGTCATCTTCCATCCGAAGCTTTTGCCGGCGATCGTCATCGCCGATCCGGAGCTGTCGGTCGGCATGCCGGGCTTCATCACCGCCGGCACCGGCATGGATGCGCTCGCCCACTGCCTCGAAGCCTATTGCGCGCCGGGCTATCACCCGATGGCCGACGGCATCGCCGTGGAAGGCATCAGGCTGGTCTTCGAAAACCTGCCGAAAGCCTATGCCAACGGCAAGGATCTGGTTGCCCGCGCCAATATGATGAGTGCCGCCGCCATGGGGGCCGCCGCCTTCCAGAAAGGGCTTGGCGCCATTCATTCGCTGTCGCATCCGATCGGCGCGCTTTACGACACCCACCACGGCATGACCAACGCCGTGTTCATGCCCTATGTGCTGGCCTTCAACCGGGAGGCGATCGAGCCGCGCATCGCCCGGCTCGCCGCCTATTGCGGCATCAAGGGCGGCTTCGACGGCTTTGCCAAGGCGATCGTCAAGCTGCGCAAGGAGCTCAAGGTGCCGCACGCACTGCCCGGCCTGATCAAGGGGCTCGACATGGACAAGAAGCGCAAGGGCCTGATCGCCGACATGGCGGTGGTCGACCCGACCGCCGGCGGCAACCCGGTCAAGCTGACCAAGAAGGCGGCGCTGACACTGCTCGAAAACGCCATCGCCGGCGCCGTCTGAGACAACTTCCGCATTGAAAATCCACTTGGGAAAAGAGGCGAAGAAAGGGGGAAGGATGAAAGGCACGGCCGAAACTAGTTAGCCGGAAAAATAACGGCGTGGCGATTGCTACAGCCGGTTAAAAAGAGTTTACTTTTTCGCACTGCAGGGCATCGCTTTCACAAAGCTTTCATCTGGCTGTCACACGAAAACGATACCGCATCGCAGGCGTCCAACGGCGTCAGTTCAACGGAGAGAACACATGTTCAAATTCACGGGAAAACTGCTTTCCCTTTCGGCCGTCGCCCTGATGGCGACCTCTGCCATCTCGTCGGCCCAGTCCATGGATGAACTGGTCGCCGCAGCCAAGGCGGAAGGCCAGCTCACCACGATCGCGCTGCCGCACAGCTGGTGCGGCTATGGCGACGTCATCGCCGGCTTCAAGGCGAAGTATCCGGAAATCACCGTCAACGAACTCAATCCCGATGCCGGCTCCGGCGACGAGATCGAGGCGATCAAGGCCAACAAGGACAATAAAGGCCCGCAGGCGCCTGATGTCATCGACGTCGGCCTGTCTTTCGGCCCGTCCGCCAAGGCAGATAACCTGATCCAACCCTACAAGGTGTCGACCTGGGATACGATCCCTGACAGCGCCAAGGATGCCGATGGCTTCTGGACCGGCGACTACTACGGCGTGCTCGCCTTCGGCGTGAACAAAGCCGTCGTGCAGAACGCGCCACAGGACTGGGCTGACCTGCAGAAGCCGGAATATGCCAATTCGGTGGCGCTCGCCGGTGACCCGCGCACGTCGAACAACGCCGTCATGTCGGTCTACGCTTCGGGCCTCGCGGCTGGCGGTACCGGCGGCCAGGACGCCGCCGCCAAGGGTCTGCAATTCTTCAAGCAGCTCAACGATGCCGGCAACTTCGTGCCGGTCGACGCTGAAGCGGCAGCTGTCGCCCAGGGCACGACGCCGATCGTGATGAACTGGGACTACAACCTGCTTGCCATGCGCGACAAGATGGCCGGCAATCCGGAAATCGAAATCGTCGTGCCAAAGGGAGCGGTGGTCGCAGGCGTCTACGTTCAGGCGATCAGTGCCTATGCGCCGCACCCGAATGCCGCCAAGTTGTGGATGGAGTATCTCTATTCGGACGAAGGCCAGCTCGGTTGGCTGAAGGGCTACTGCCACCCGATCCGCTTCAACGATCTCGCCAAGAAGGGCGTGATCCCGAAGGAGATGCTGGACAAGCTGCCGGCCGCCGAGAACTATGAAAAAGCGGTCTTCCCTACTTTGGAGGAACAGAACGCTGCCAAGAAGGAAATCAGCACGAACTGGGATGCCATCGTTGGCGCCGTCGTGAAGTAATTCATAGGGCGCTGGGCGGTTCGCCGCCCGGCGCCCTATGCCAACTTCGGGAACTCCATGGCAGATTCCACAATGTCCCAGACAGCCAGCGTCAGTCCTGGCGCGCCGGAGATCAGCCGCCTTCGGCTGCCACTGCATTGGTTAGGCGTAACTCCGTTCTTCATTTTCGCGCTGCTCTTTCTGATCTTGCCCACGGTAGGGCTGATCGCGGGCGCGTTCAAAAATGCAGCTGGCGACTATACGCTCGATAACATCATAGCGTTGTCGCAACCCAAGCTCGCGGCGGCCTATTGGGTATCCATTCAGATCAGCTTTGTTTCTGCGATCCTTGGCGCCTTGATCGGCCTGGCAATGGCCGTGGCAGTCGTTCGCGGAGGTTTGCCGTCGTGGTTACGCTCGGCGACCTTGACCTTCTCGGGCGTCGCCTCGAATTTCGCCGGCGTGCCGCTGGCATTCTCGTTCATCGCGACGCTAGGTCGGCTCGGAGTGGCGACAATCCTGTTGCGAGACATTTTCGGCATCAACATCTATTCGCTCGGCTTCAGTATCTTTTCGTTTTGGGGCCTAATCCTCACCTACCTTTATTTCCAGATTCCATTGATGATTGTCATCATCACGCCGGCGGTCGATGGGCTGAAGAAGGAATGGGGTGAAGCTGCCGCCACGCTCGGCGCAAGCAATTGGCAATATTGGCGCATGGTGGTCATCCCGGTCTTATGGCCGAGTTTTCTCGGTACGACGGTCCTCCTCTTTGCCAACGCGTTCGGGGCGGTCGCAACAGCCTATGCACTGACGGGGCCGTCACTCAACATCGTGCCCATCCAGCTGTTCGCGCAGATTCGCGGCGACGTGCTTTACAATCCGAATCTAGGCTACGCGCTTGCATTCGGCATGATAGTCATCACCGGCTTGGCCAACCTCTTCTATATCTTGTTCCAACGGCGAGCCGAGCGGTGGCTGAAATGAAGCAAGGCAGCCGCTTTTGGGCTTGGCTCGTTTTTGGCGTGGGAACCGCCTATTTTGTCCTGCCGCTTTTGGCGACCTTTGAATTCTCCTTGCGTAAGCGGCGCGGGGAATACTCCTTTGACGCCTACCGCTCAGTCTTCGAAGATCCGAATTTCCAGACGACATTTACCTACTCCGTCATTGTGGCGGTTTTCACCATTCTTTTAGGCGTGCTCCTCGTTGTCCCGACGGCCTACTGGATTCGGCTGCGGCTACCGAATCTGCGGCCGCTCGTAGAGTTCATCACTCTGCTGCCGCTGGTTATTCCCGCTATCGTCATCGTCTTCGGCTACATCAGAATGTTCGGTTCGAATTCAACGCTGCCTTTCCTGGCGACAGCGCGCGGCACCGATGTTCTGCTGGTCATCGGCTATGCAGTGCTGGCGCTGCCTTATATGTACCGGGCGGTCGATACCGGTCTCAGGACCATCGACGTCAGAACGCTCACCGAAGCCGCACAAATCCTCGGCGCCGGCTGGACCACCATCATCGCCCGCATCATCCTGCCGAACGTACTGATCGCCGTCTTATCCGGCGCGTTTCTGAGTTTTGCCATCGTCATCGGCGAGTTCACCATGGCCTCGCTGTTGAATCGCCCAGCCTTCGGCCCCTATCTGCAGAACATCGGCGCCAACAGTGCCTATGAGCCGTCGGCACTGGCGATCATTTCGTTCGCCATCACCTGGGGCTGCATGTCGCTGATCCAGATCCTGTCGCGCTTCGCGCCGAAATCGGCAAACCGCCCGAACTGATCGAAAGAAAAAGTCATGGCCGAGCCATTCCTCTCAATACAGCAGGTGCAAAAATCCTTCGGCGCCACCACCGTGGTGCAGGATTTCAACCTCGACGTCGAGCCGGGCGAATTCGTCTCCTTCCTCGGGCCATCGGGCTGCGGCAAGACGACGGTGCTGCGCATGGTCGCCGGCTTCGAGGAGCCGAGCGCCGGCAAGATCGTGGTGGCCGGCAAGGACATCACCCGGCTCAAGCCCAACCAGCGCAATGTCGGCATGGTGTTCCAGGCTTACGCGCTGTTTCCGAATCTGACCGTGGCGCAGAACATCGGCTTCGGGCTGAAGGTCGCGGGCATGCCCAAGCCCGATGCCGACAGGCGCGTTGCCGAGATGCTCGACCTCATCAAGCTGCCGCAGATGGGCGATCGCTATCCCTATCAGCTCTCCGGTGGCCAGCAGCAGCGTATCGCGCTGGCGCGGGCCATCGCGCCGAAGCCGAAGCTCCTGCTGCTCGACGAGCCGTTGTCGGCGCTCGATGCCAAGGTGCGTGTATCGCTGCGCGAGGAAATCCGCTCGATCCAGAAGAAGCTCGGCATCACCACCATCTTCGTCACCCACGACCAGGAAGAGGCGCTGTCGATTTCCGACCGCATCGCTGTGATGTATGGCGGCAAGGCCGAGCAAGTCGGCACGCCGTTCGAGATCTACAACCGACCGGCAACCAAATTCGTCGCCAATTTCGTCGGCACGCTGAACGTGCTGGAAGGCACGGTCACCGACGCGGCTTCGGGCAAAGTGCGCGTCAACTCGCAAGAGGTCTCGCTCAAGGGCAAGCTCAACGGCTCGAAGTCCGGGGACACGCTGTCGCTGGCGTTGCGGCCCGAGGCGATCTCGCTCGGCCGCCACCCCGGCCGCGACTCCAGCCTTTCGGGCGAAATCGCCGAGGTGCATTTCCTCGGTTCGGTGATCCGGGTGCGCGTCGGCATCGGCGGCAGCACGGTCTCGCTAGACACATTCAACAGCCCGGCAACGCCGCCGCCTGCAGTCGGCGAAAAGGCCGAGATTTCGTTCTCGTCCGGCGACATGCTTGTGCTGCATTGAGGCAGTTCTGGAAAAACTGTTCCACATTTTCCTGGGATCGCCTTCAGGCGATCCGCCAATAGACAGGCGGATTTGCCTCGGCGCGAGCAAAAGAACCGGATCTGCTCAGACCCAAGCTTGGTAGCGTGACAATTGTCGATTGGACGAATATACGGAGGTCGCGACGGTGTGATTTCCTGTGCTCCACATTTAGTCAGGGAATGTTGCAATCGCGGTCAATCTCATGCGTCAAAAGAGACAAGCAGACCGCCAAGGGAAACCCGCTGGGGAGTGAAGATTGATCCTTGAATTGGAATTGTCTGCAGCCGGTTTTGTGACCTGCAGTTTGGGACATTTTGGCTGATGGGCTCCAGCAATTTCCTGGACTCTGAAGACGCTGTGCGCAGGTTGCCTGGTCATCCGGAACAGGCCGACTTGGCGCGCGCAGCGTATTTCCATCAACTGAAATCGATGCCGGCGCCCCGCTATCATGGAAGTGCCGAGTTGCGCCGCAATTTGCCGAAGCAGCTTGGGCGAGCCTTTGATCTCGGGGTGGGCAATGGAATCCTGTCTCTTGCGTCGGCGGCCGATGGATGGCAGGTCACGGCGGTTGAGCCGGACCCTAGCGCGTTGACCGGAACTGATGCGATTCGGGCGCCCGCCAGAAACACCGGTACGCGCATTGATGTCGTCGAAGCCGGTCACCTGGTATCGTTCATTTGTGAAAAGGAAGATCGTGATGTCGGCTAAAGGGGTCGAAGAAGCGCGGCCGATAACAGTCACTGATACCGCGGCTGACATCTACTCGGACAGTCAGTACCTTGCCAACAATCCTGACTGGCATCTGGCCGATACAGCCTGGAAGGCGCGCGAGATCGCAAACATCCTGGAGCGCAACAATGTTGTCTGGCGCGACGCCGTCGAGGTCGGCTGCGGCAGCGGCGGCATCGTCGGCAAATTGGCCGCGCAATATCCGGGCAGACCTATTCATGGATACGATATTTCCGAAGACGCAGCAAAACTCTGGCCGCTGCAAAAGGCGTCTGGCGCGATCTTCCACCACGAGGATTTTCTGGCGACCAAGTCAGTGCATGACCTTGTCATGCTGATCGACGTCTTCGAACATGTCGAAGACTATATGGGCTTTTTGCGGGCACTGCGCCCGCACGGCCGCTATCACGTTTTTCATATTCCTTTGGACCTTCACGTCCAGGGACTGGTTCGGCGAGCTTACATGCACGCACGTCAGAAGGTGGGGCATCTCCATTATTTCACGCGCGAGACCGCGCTTGCGACGCTTGAGGACACGGGTTACACGGTGGTCGATTGGCACTTTACCGACGTGGCGGGCGAAGCCAACGTTTCCACGAGGCCTCTGCGCACCAAATTGCTCAATCCAGTGCGCAAACTGATAGGCAGCGTTGCCCCGGCTACCAGCGCGCTGCTGCTGGGCGGCTTTTCCCTCATGGTGCTCTGCCGGCCGCGCGATGATCCGTCCGCCCCGGCTGCCATGCCCTTGTGAACTTCAGATAGCCGGAGAGAAATCCTGATGACGAATCCCCAACGCGTCCTCTTACGGGCGGAGCTGGTTTCATAGGCTGGCGGTGCGCGCGAAATCTCGCCAAGGACGGCGCTCGGGTGTTGATCGCCGATAATCTTTCGGTCGGCATGCCGATGCCTGACATGGACGGATGCGAGACGCGGGAGATCGACATCCGCGACAAGAGTGGGATGGTAGAGTTGGCTGAGGGTTTCAAGCCCGACACCATTATCCACCTGGCGGCTATTCACCACATTCCGACATGCGAGCGACAGCGCGCCTATGCGTTGGACGTGAACGTGGTCGGCACCGAAATCGTCCTCGATGCTGCTGAAAAGGCTGGTGTCGGAACGGTCGTGCTGGCGTCCAGCGGCGCGGTGTACGACTGGGTCGATGCCCCGCTCGACGAGGATGCGACCAGGACCTGGCCTTGCGACAACTATGCTCTGTCCAAGCTGACCAATGAAAGCCAGCTTCGTTTCTGGGCCGACAGGACCGGCGGGAGGGGGCGTGTGGCGCGCATCTTCAACACTATCGGCCATGACGACCCCAATGCGCATCTCATCCCCGATATTCTCAACCAGCTCTACAATGCCAAGGGCCAGGCCAGGATCGCATTGGGCAATCTGAAACCGCGGCGCGACTACATCCATGCGGAGGATACCGCTGCCGGGGTGGCGGCTTTGGCCGGCGACACTGGTGAGGCGAGTTTCGATGTCATGAATATCGGTTCCGGCAGGGACGCATCGGTGGAGGAGCTTGTTCGCCTGATCGGAGCGGCGATGAAGGTCGATATCGAGATCGTCGAGGACAAGGCGCGCTTACGCAGGGTCGACCGCGCAACGCAACTGGCCAAGGTGGACAAGATCGGAAATCGAGTTGGCTGGTCCGCCAAGATCGAACTTCCAGCCGCCGTGGCCGATATCGTGCGCGGGTTTCCTTTCAAAAAGGCAGGCTGAGGCATCGAGGGGCGAAGATGATTACCGCGGGCTTCACGCTCATCGGCCGAGGCAACTGGTCAGGTGGGGAGACCTACCTGCGCAACATGCTCGGCGTTATTTCCAGCGAATTGGCCGGGAAGTTGCAGGCCAAGCTGTTCTTAACTCCGGCGCAGGCAGAAAAGATCGGCACATCGATGGATGCTTTCCTGGCCGCGCCGCCGATCGTCGATGCGAAGGTTGCTGATTTTGGCCGCGGTCGCAACGCCATCCGGGCGCTGGCCAGCGGCAGCGACGCCGATGCGGCACGGATACTAAGCCGCGAAGGCGTCGACGTGGTGTTCGAGCCGGCGCAGTTCTACGGCAACCGTTTTCCGATTTCTGTCGTATCGTGGATTCCTGACTTCCAGCACCGACACTTGCCACACCTGTTCTCGCGCTCCATGTGGTGGCGTCGCGATTTGGGATACCGTCTGCAGACGTCCGGCAAACGCATCATCCTGTTGTCGAGCGATGACGCCAGGCGGGACTGCGAGACGTATTATCCCGCAGCACGCGGCAAGACGGCGGTCGTTCGGTTTGCAATCGATCTTGATCCGGCCCCGCATATAGCAAGGCAGGCGGAGGTGATCGCACGGTATGAACTGCCGCAGCGTTATTTCTACCTACCGAACCAGTTCTGGTCGCACAAGAACCATGGGCTTGTGATCAAAGCATTGGCGCACATATCGGCAAATGGCGGGCTTGATAAGGTTGCCCCCGTGATCTTGACCGGGCGAACCGAAGACCCGCGCAATCCCCGACATTTCGACCAGTTGCTGGCTAGCGCCAGGGAGGCCGGCGTGTCGGGTCATTTCCGTCATCTGGGCCTTGTGCCTTACGAGGATGTGTTCGGCCTCAACGCTGCTTCCGATGCTCTCATCAATCCTTCGCTGTTCGAGGGCTGGTCAACCACGGTCGAGGAAGCCAAGGCGCTCGGCACACGGATGCTCCTCTCGGATATCAGCCTTCATCGGGAGCAGGCGCCAAACGCGACGTTCTTTCCGGTCGACGATGCCGTGGCGTTAGCGTCCGCCATGGTCACCATGTCTCAGGGACCGGCGCGAACGCATGAAAAGGCCGAAAAGCTGCGTGCCGATCATGCTGCGCGTCGCCAGATGTATGCGGACGCGCTTCTTGGAGCATTCCAGCGCGCCGCCGCAGTTCGCTGACCGCCCTCAGTCATGATCGAACCGTCCAGGCCCCTGCCGTCGGTCGCTTTTCACGGTTATAACTGGGCATGGCGCTTTTTGAACTGACCCTTGTTCTTCTCCTGGCCGCGGTCGCCCTGACGGCGTTGTCACGGCGTCTGCAGATTCCCTATCCTTCGTTGCTGGCGCTGGCCGGCGCCGGCATAGCCTTCCTGCCGTTTGCACCGACCATCGAGATCGACCCGGAGCTGGCGCTCGCTCTGTTCATCGCGCCGGTGCTGCTCGACGCGGCCTATGACACGTCGCTGCGCGATCTCAACCGCTACAAGGTTTCGCTCATCCTGCTGGCGCTCGGCGCCGTCATCTTTACCACCGTGACCGTGGCATTTGTCGGTTGGACGATGGCAGGCCTGCCCATTGCCGCGGCCATAGCACTTGGGGCGATCGTGGCGCCGCCCGATGCCGTCGCAGCCGCGGCCGTGCTCGGACAGTTCAAGGTGCCGCACCGCATCACCGCCATCCTGGAAGGCGAGAGCCTGCTCAACGACGCCACGGCGCTGTTGATCTACAGGATGTCGGTTTCCGCAGCCGCCGGCTCCATCCTGTTGAGCAGTGCCGTACCAATGATCCTGCTGTCGACGGTCGGCAGCCTTGCCGCAGGCTATGTGCTCGGCCGGTTGTCTCTCGCGATACTCGGCCGCATCGACGACCCGGCGAGCGGCACCGTGGTGCAATTCGCCTCAACGTTCGGCGTCTGGATCCTGGCCGACAGGATAGGGCTTTCCGCCATCATCACGATCGTCGTCTATGCCATGACGATCGCACGTACGTCGCCGCGCCGCATGCCGGCAAGGAATCGTGTCAGTTCCTACTCGGTCTGGGAGACGGCGGTGTTCGTGCTCAATGTCTTGGCCTTCGTTCTGATGGGACTTCAGGCACGGTTGATCGTCGGCCGCCTTGCTGAGCAGGGGCAGGTCGAAGCATTCATCTTCGCCGCAGCCGTGCTGGCTGTCGTCATCGTCTCGCGGCTGGTCTGGGTGCTGGGCTGTGGCGCGATCCTCAGAAGGCTGGCACGTCTGGGCGATGAGGACAGGCGGAGAGACGCTCCGACATTTCGCGGCGGCGTGCTCATCGGCTGGTGCGGCATGCGCGGCCTGGTGACGCTTGCGGCAGCCTTCGCCTTGCCGGCCGATTTTCCCGGCCGCGACCCGATCGTGCTCGCCGCTTTCACTGTCGTGCTCGGCACGCTGGTGCTGCAAGGCGTCAGCCTGAAGCCGTTGCTGCTTCTGCTCAATTTCGACCCCGACCAGACCGTCGACCGGGAGGTCGCGCAGGCGCGCGTCGCCATCATGCAGGCGGCGCTGGACGTGCTCAGCGGCAAGACATCGAGTGCGGCAGGGGCGGTGCGCGAGCAATATGCGGCGCAGCGCGCCATCGCCGAAAACCCGGAGGATGCCGAGGCCGCGACCGAGTATGACAGATTGCGTCTTTATGCCATCAAGAGCCAGCGCGATGCGCTGGAGCGTTTGCGCATCGACGGAACGATCGGCGACGAAGCCTACCACCGCCTCGAGGAAGAAATCGACTGGTCGGAACTGGCAGCATCCCCGCCCGGTCGGTTCCAGCCGCTGACCACTTAGCATCTGGCCCAAGCTCCCTCCGCCCGGCTGCACATTGCAAGGCTGTCAGCGAACGGCTACTGCCAGCAGGAAACTGAGCCGGATAAGCAATGAAGCTGGTCAGCTACAACATCCAGTACGGCTTCGGCAGCGATGGCCGCTACGATCTGGCGCGCTGCGCCAAGGTCGTTGCCGGCGCCGACATCATCGCCTTGCAGGAAGTGGAGCGGCACTGGTTGCGCAGCAACGAGGACGACCAGCCGGAACTTCTTTCGCAATTGCTGCCCGACTATCATTGGGCCTATGGCCCGGCCTTCGACATGGATGCCAGCCAACGGCGTGAAGGCCGCGTCGTCAACCGCCGGCGGCAATTCGGCACCATGCTTTTGTCGAAGCTGCCGATCGTCTGGTCGCGGCTGCACACGCTGCCGCTCAGGCGCACGCTGCGGCCGCTCAACACCCGGAATGCCGCACTTGAGTGCATGATCCGCACCCCCACCGGCCCGGTGCGGTTCTTCTCGCTGCATCTGGCGCATATCGCGGCCGAGGAGCGGCTGGAGCAGATCGAATACCTGCTCGCCGAGCATGACCGGGCGCCGTCCGAGGGCGGACCATGGAGCGGCGCCGACGATGAGCCGGCGCGCAACTGGAGCAATGGCGAACAGGAGCCGGAAAACCCGCTGGCGGCGATCTGGATGGGCGACTTCAACATGGAGCCGGGCAGCGCCGAGTACCGCCGCATCGCCGGCAGCGCGCCCTATCATCGCGGTGCCGCCTATCTCGACGGTTTTGTCGATGCTGCCGCCGTCGCCATGGAACCGACGGCGGATTTCCACACCCATGTGAAGACCATCGACGGCAGAGTGGCAAAGCGCCGGCTCGACCATTGCTTCGTCGGCGGCATGTTTGCCGGGCGCGTGCGTTCGGTCAGTGCCGATATCGGCCAAATCGCCTCCGACCATTTTCCGCTCTGGGTCGATATCGACATGGAAACGCCGGTAGCCACCGGGATCGGCGGCGGATGAGCCGCCGATGAGCCTGTTTGTCTTTTTCGCGGTGCTTGCCGCTGCGGCCATGCATGCGATCTGGAACGCGCTGGTCAAGGTCCATCTCGACCGTTTCCTGTCGATTACGCTGATGACGGCCGGCATGGGTGCCGCCGCGCTGGTGACGTTGCCTTTCGTCGAGGTGCCGAAGCCGGAAGTGTGGCCATACATCCTCGCCTCGGTTGTCTTCCACATGGGCTACAGGACGTTCCTGATCGGTGCCTACAAGGCCGGCGATTTCGCCCAGACCTATCCGCTGGCGCGCGGCACCGCGCCGCTATTGGCTGCTTTGGGGGGCATTGTGGTTGTGGCCGAGATGCCGGCGCCGCTCGCTATCGTCGGCATCGTCTTGTTGTCGGCGGGCACGCTGGTGCTGTCGTTTCGCGGCGGCGCGCATCTGGAGAAGTTGAACCTGCGCGCCGTCGGCTTCGCGCTGGGCACATCGATCTTCATCGCCAGCTATACGCTGTCGGACGGCAGCGGCGCGCGGCTCGCCGCCACCGCGTCGAGTTATGCGGCCTGGCTGTTCGTCTGCGACGCGCTGTGGGCGCTGGTGCTGTGCGTCGTCTTTCGCGGCCCACGGGCGCTGCCGGTGCTGGCGCGCGACTGGAAGGCGGGAATCTATACCGGCGTGCTCAGCGGCGGCGCCTACTGGATCGTGATGTGGGCGATGACCAAGGCGCCGATCGCCTCGGTGGCGTCGCTGCGCGAAACATCGATCCTGTTCGCCATGATGATCTCGGTGTTCGCGCTCGGCGAGAAGATGACGGCATGGCGAGGTGCTGCGGTGCTTAGCATCGTCGCCGGCGTCGTTGCGCTGAGACTGGGATAGTCACGCGATCTCCAGGTCGCACACTATCAGCCCGTCCGTGCCACCTTCGAGCGCCGCGACCAGTCTCGCGCCGGCTCGCTGGTGCGCTTCATGCTCCAGATAGGCATCGCGTGCCGCCGCATCGCGAAAGTCGATGGTGAAGCCGTGCGTGAAGCCGCGGGCGAAGGGTTCTGGGCTGGTGTTGGCGCTGAACTCGACCTTGCCCATGCCGTCGATCACCGGCCGCAACGCTTCGAGATCGCCATGGATTGCCGCGCGCTCGGCGGTGGCGACATCGTTGCGGAATCTGACGAAAACACAGTGCCTGATCATTCTTTGTCCCTCATGCCGCTCGGTTGGTGGAAAACACCGCCGGCGGCAGCGGCTCCCGGCCAAGGATCAGATCGGCGCCCTTTTCGCCTACCATGATCGTCGGCGCGTTGGTGTTGGAGGAGGGGATGCGCGGCATCACCGAGGCGTCGCAGACGCGCAGGCCCTCGATGCCGCGCAGCTTGAGATCGGGCGTTACCACGCTCATCGCATCGTGGCCCATGCGGCAGGTGCCGACCGGGTGGTGGTCGGTCTTGGAACTGCGGCAGGCGTAGTCGAACAGTTCGTCGCCGGTCTGCAGGTCGGGTCCCGGTAGTACCTCGCGCAGCACGTAGGGCTGCAGCGCCTTCTGCCGCATGATCTCGCGCGCCAGCCTCAGCCCCTTGATCGACATGTCGCGGTCATAGGGATCGGACCAATAGTTCGGATCGATCAGCGGGCGGTCGGCCGGGTCGGCACTGTTCAGCCGCACCGTGCCGCGCGAGCGCGGGCGCAGGAAGGCCGAGTTCAGTGTCACGCCCGGATTGTTCAGCTTCTCGACGCCGGCCTCGATGCCGGAGCCGAGGCCGAGATGCAGCTGGATATCGGGAGAGGCGGCGGTCGGATCGGCGTACCAGAAGCCGCCGGTCTCGAACAGGCTGGAGGCCACGGGGCCCTTCTTCAGGAGAAGATACTGCAGGCCGGCCCACGCCGTCCAGTGCAGCTTGGCGTAGTTGTCATAGGTGTGGTTGCCGGTGCATTCGGCGATGACGAACAGGTCGAGATGATCCTGCAGATTAGAGCCGACGCCGGGCAAATCGTGCACCGGCGTCACGCCGACCGCCTTCAGATGGTCGGCCGGGCCGATGCCCGACTGCATCAGAAGCTTCGGCGAGCCGATGGCGCCGGACGAGACGATCACCTCGCGTTCGGCGTGCAGGATCGTTGGCTGGCCGCCCGGCTTGTCGACGATCTCGACGCCGACAGCGCGGCCTTTGTCGACGACGATGCGTGTCACCAGAACGCCGGTCCTGATGGTGAGATTCTTGCGCTCGCGGATCGGCCTGAGATAGGCGACCGAGGCGGAGGAGCGTTTTGCGTCCTTCTGCGTCAATTGGTAGTAGCCGACGCCCTCCTGGCTGGCGCCGTTGAAGTCGGGATTAAAGGGAATGCCCATCTCTTGTCCGGCACGGAAATAGGCCTCGCAGATCGGCAGCGGCGCGATCGGGTTCGATACGCCGAGCGGGCCTTGGTCGCCGTGAAAATCGTTGGCATAGCGCTGGTTGTTCTCGGCGCGCTTGAAATAGGGCAGCACGTCGCGATAGCCCCAACCGGCAAGGCCTTCTTCCTTCTCCCAGGCATCGTAGTCGCGGGCGTTGCCGCGCGTGTAGATCTGGGCGTTGATCGAAGAGCCGCCGCCGATCACCTTGGCCTGCGTGTACCGGAAGACGCGATCGTTCATGTACTTTTGCGGCACCGTCGACCAGCCCCAGGCGGCGATGCCCTTGGTCATCTTGGCAAAACCGGCCGGCATGTGGATCAAGGGATGCCAGTCCTTGCCGCCGGCTTCGAGCAGCAGCACCTGATGCGACGGATCTTCGCTCAGCCGATTGGCGAGTACGCAGCCGGCCGGGCCGGCGCCGACAATTATGTAGTCAGTCATGGGATGTAGTCGATCATGGCGTCACCTGTTCATAGCCTCGGCACGGACAGCGCGCCGTCGACATTGATGACCGAGCCGGTCGAAAAGCCGAGCTTGCCCCCGGCGAGCGCCGCCACGGCGGCACCGATATCCTTGCTCTCGCCCCAGCGCATTGCCGGCACCAGGCCGCCGTCGATCAATCCGTCATATTTGGCGGTGACACCCGCGGTCATGTCGGTGCGGATGATGCCCGGCCGCACTTCGAACACGGCGATGTTTTCGGCGGCAAGCCGCAGCGCCAGGTTCTTCACCCACATCGAAAGCCCGGCCTTGGAAATGCAGTAATCGGAGCGTTCCGGCGAGGCCATGGCGGCACTGACCGAAGTGATGGTGATGATCGACCTCGCACCATCGCTCGGCAGGTCGAGCATCGCTTTGGCAACGGCCTGGCTGAGGAATACGGTGCCGCGCAGATTGATGCTGAGCACCCGGTCGAAATTTTCCGGCTTGAGTTCAAGCAGGTCGCCGCGCAGGACGGTGCCGATGCCAGCATTGTTGACCAGGCAGTCGATGCGGCCGAAGGCGCTTGTCGCGGCATCGATCAGCGCTGCATGGTCGTCGAGGTCGGCGATGTCGCCGCTGACATAGGCGAACTTCGCGCCGCGCCCGGTGATGTCGGCGGCGAGCCCGTCGGCGGCTTCGTTGGCAAGGTCGGCGACGAGGATGTCGAAGCCGGCGCTGGCCAGCGCCTCGGCGCAGGCAAGGCCGATGCCGCGCGCGCCGCCGGTGACGATCGCTGCCGGGCGGCTCATGTTGCGAGCTCCGTCTTGCGGATGTGGTCGGCGACGCGCAGCGCCTGTGCGGCGATCGACAGCGCCGGATTGACGGCGGCCGAATTCGGCAGGAAGCCGGCATCGACGACGAACAAATTGCTGTGGTCGAAGGAGCGGCAGAATGGGTCGAGCGGCGAGGTCGCCGGGTCATTGCCCATCTTCACCGTGCCGCACTGGTGCGAGGGCGTGCGCTTGTCGAACGGCCGCGACAGGACGATCGGATAGCCGCAGGCGCGGAAATTCTCGCGCATCACCTTGGTCAGCCCGTCGAGCGACTGCATGTTGGAGCGCCGCCACTGCATGATGATGTCCTTGCCGTCGACCATGATGCGGCTCTCGGGATCGGGCAGGTCCTCGCACATCAGATACCAGTCGACGGCGCGGCCGGCCATGAAATCGAGCGCGAATTTGGGCGCGCGCCTGACATTGGCCTTGAGGATGTTGCCGTCGATCTTGCCGAGGAGTTGGACATTGCCGAGCGGCTTGCCGCCCTTGCCGTCGGACAGATAATAGTCGTTCAGCATCAGCGTCTTCTGGTAGACGGATTTGTTCCGGCGGCGCGGATCGATCGCCAGCATGGCGCTCGAATTGTGGTTCATGAAGTTGCGGCCGACCTGGTCGGAGCGGTTGGCCAGGCCTTTGCCGCCGCCTTTGCCGTTGGGGGAAGGCGAACGCAGCAGGATGGCGGCGGAATTGACCGCGCCGGCCGACAGGATGACCAGCTTCGGCGCGACGCTCTTCAGCGTACCTTTCTGTCGATAATGGACGGCGGCGATCGTCCTGGCGTCCGGCGATGCTTCGAGATGTTCGACATGCGCGCCGGTCTCGAGCTTGATGTTCTGGTCGGCAAGGGCCGACGCCAGCGGCCCCGTTTGCGCGTCGACCTTGCCGGCGCCGGTGTTGGGAAACGCATCCCACGGCGTGCTGCCGTCTTTCAGCCAGGCTTCGATGTCGACGCCGAGCGGCAGCGATGCCGGATGCAGGCCCAGGCTCTTCAACTCGGCGCGCGCACGCGCGATAGGCGGCTCGTCGGGTACCGGGCCGAAAGGGTAGGGCGTCGAGTGGAACGGCTCGGTCGGGTCTTCGCCGAGCGCACCACGCACGCGAAAAAGCTGCTCGGCCCTGGAATACCAGGGTTCGAATTCCTCATAGGAAAACGGCCAGGCCGGCGAGATGCCGCCATAGTGCTCCATCTCCGAAAAGTCTTGCCTGCGGTAGCGGATCAGCACCGCGCCGTAGAATTTCGAATTGCCGCCGACATAGTAGTAATTGCCAGGGTTGAACGCGGCACCCCCGGCCTCGAGCCACATCTCCTTCGGCCGGTAGTGGCCATCGACGAAGATGGCGCGGGTGTCGCGTGTATGCGGCGTCGCCGGCAGCGGTTCGCCGCGCTCCAGCATCAGGATCGAGGCGCCACCGCCGGCAAGGCCGGAAGCGATCGTGGCGCCGCCTATGCCGGAGCCGATGATGACGATATCTGGATTTGTCATGGCCGTCAGACGATGCGTCTCTCGGTCGCCGGATCGAAGAACACCGCCTTGGTCAGGTTGAAGGCGAGCGGCGTGACCGTGCCGGGCTGGATGTTGGCGTCGGCGCGCAGCCGCGCCACCACCGCCTTGCCGCCGAGATTGGTGACCGCGAACGTATCCGAGCCGGCCGGCTCGATGACCTCGATGTGACAGTCGGCGCGGGCGATGTTCGAGGCGTTGCGTTCGGCGCCTTCGGGATCGGTCAGTGCTTCCGGGCGGACGCCGAAGATGATCGGTTTTCCCTGGAACGCCGACAGGCCGGCCGGCGCATTGGCCAGCGGCAGCGAGATCGGCTGGCGCGCCTCGCGCTCCATGACGACGGAGAAGCCGCTGCCGTTGCTGCCGATCGTCGCCGGGATCAGGTTCATCGCCGGCGAGCCCATGAAGTCAGCAACAAACAGGTTGACCGGATTGTTATAGATTTCGGCCGGCGTACCGAACTGCTGCACCTCGCCGTCGCGCATCACCGCGATCTTGGTGGCCAGCGTCATCGCCTCGATCTGGTCGTGCGTGACGTAGACGATGGTGGTGCCGGTGGTGGCGTGCAGGCGCTTGATCTCGATGCGCATGTCGACGCGCAGCTTGGCGTCGAGGTTGGACAAAGGCTCGTCGAACAGGAACAGCTTTGGATCGCGCACCAGTGCCCGGCCCATGGCGACGCGCTGGCGCTGGCCGCCGGAAAGCTGGCTTGGCTTGCGCTTCAGCAAATGGCCGATCTGCAGGACCTTCGCCACCTTGTCGATGGCCTTCTGGCGCTCGTCGGCCGGCACGCCGCGCATCTCCATGCCGAAGGCGATATTGCCGGCGACCGTCATGTTCGGATAGAGCGCGTAGCTCTGGAAGACCATCGCGATGTCGCGCTTGGAGGGGTGGAGATCGTTGATCGTGCGTCCGTCGACGCGGATTTCGCCTTCGGTGATGGTCTCCAGGCCGGCAATGGTGTTGAGCAGCGTGGACTTGCCGCAACCGGAGGGCCCGACCAGCACGAGGAAGCCGCCCTTTTCGAGGTCGAGATCGATGCCTTTCAGGATCTCGACCGCTCCGAAACGCTTCTTCAACCCGTCAATTTCCAGAAAAGCCATGCGATTATCCTTTGACGGCGCCGGCCATCAGGCCGCGCACGAAATAGCGGCCGGCGAGCACATAGACGAGGAGCGTCGGCAGCGCGGCGATCATCGCCGCCGCCATGTTGACGTTGTATTCGACGACGCCGGTCGAGGTGTTGACGACGTTGTTCAGCGCCACGGTCATCGGCATCACGTCGCCGGAGCCGGCATAGGCGGAGGCAAAGAGGAAGTCGTTCCAGATATTGGTGAACTGGTAGATCACCGTCACCACGATGATCGGCAGCGAGTTGGGCAGCATGATGCGCCGGAAGATCTGGAAGAAGCTGGCGCCGTCGATCTGCGCCGCCTTCACCAATTCATTCGGAAACGCTTCGTAGTAATTGCGGAAGAACAGGGTGGTGAAGCCGATGCCGTAGACGACGTGGACGAACACCAGGTTCACCGTCGGATTGCCGAAGCCGAAGGTGAGGCCGGTCGCGTTCTGCAGCTTGACGCCGAACCGGCCGAAGCTGCCGAGGATCGTTGCCATCGGCAAGAGAACCGATTGGAACGGGATGAAGCAGGCAAACAGCATCAGCCCGAACACCAGCGTCGCCCCGCGAAAGCGCCACTTCGTCAGCACATAGCCGTTGAGCGCGCCGAGCAGGGTCGAGATGACGACCGCTGGAACCACCATCTTGATCGAGTTCCAGAAATAACCCTTCATGCCGACGCAGGTGAGACCCGAGCAGACCTCGCTCCACGCCCTTATCCAGGGTGCGAAAGTCGGCGCTTGCGGCAGCGCCAGCATGTTGCCGTTCTGGATTTCGTCCATGGTCTTGAACGAGGTCACCAGCATGACGAATAGCGGCATCAGGTAGAACAGCGCGAACAGCGCCAGCAGCCCGTAGATGACGATGCGGTTGACCGTCCTGGCGCGGATACCGCCAGTGTTCTGGCGAGCAGGAGTGGCCACGGCGCTCATCGCGGCTTCTCCCGGAGCTCGGAATAGAGATAGGGAACGATGATCGCGGTGATGGTCATCAGCATGATCACGGCGCTGGCCGAGCCGACGGCCATTTCGTTGCGCTTGAAGGTGTACTCATACATGAAGTTCGACGGCAGCCAGGCCGAGCCGCCCGGCCCGCCGCTGGTCAGCGCGACGACCAGATCGTAGGACTTGATGGCGAGATGCGCGAGCACGATCAACGCCGAAAGGAAGATCGGCCGCAGCAGCGGAATGACGATGCGGCGGTAGAGCTGGAAGGTGGTGGCGCCGTCGATCTGCGCCGCCTTCATGATCTCGCCGTCGATCCCGCGCAGGCCGGCCAGGAACATCGCCATGATAAAGCCCGAAGCCTGCCAGACGCCGGCGATGACCACCGTGTAGATGACGAAATCCTTGTTCTTGATCCAGTCGAAATGGAAGCTCGTCCAGCCCCACTGGTGCAACGTCTGCTCGAGGCCGAGGCCGGGGTCGAGAAACCATTTCCAGGCAACGCCCGTGACGATGAAGGACAGTGCCATGGGGTAGAGATAGATCGGCCGCAACATGCCTTCGCCGCGGATCTTCTGATCAAGCAGGATCGCCAGGAACAGGCCGAGTGCCAGGCAGATGGAAATATAGAGGAAGCCGAAAATCCCCATATTGGTGATCGACGTGTACCAGCTGGACGGCGGATCGCTTTCGAAGGTCCAGCGCCATAGCCGCTGATAGGCGCGTGGCCCGGTGATGGCGTAGGAGGGAAAGGTCTTGGAGTTGGTGAAGGACAGATAGATCGTCCACAGGATGAAGCCGTAGACGAAGACGACGGTGGCGGCAAAGCTTGGCGCTAGCACGAGCTTCGGCAGCGCGTCCTGAAGGCGCGAGCGCACCGAGGCGCCCGGACGGGCATCGTGCTCCGGCGTCAGCGTGATACTGGTTTCAGCAACTGTACTCATCTGTCCATTCCGTATGGCGGGTCCGGAATTCGGCTGTCGCGGGCTCTGCGGCACGAAAGCGTGCCGGTCGGCGCAACCGCAAAACCTCGCCGCAGGGAAATCTCCCCGGCTTGCGCCGGGGAGATCATTCACATCGGCGGTGCCTTACTTGGCGTCTTCGATCGCGCTGACCAGTTGGGTCACGGCCTCGTCCGAGGTCTTGATCTGGCCGTGCACGAACTTCGAGACGACATCCTTGTAGGCGTTGGCAACCGCCGGAGGCGCGCCATAGCCTTGCGCCAGCGAACCGAACAGCGTGCCGCCTTCATTGGCGGCCTTCAAATCGGCCATGCCCTTCTTGCCGCAAGCGTCGAAATCGGTGTCCGGCACGTCGGTGCGGGCCGGAACAGAGCCCTTGACGACGTTGAAGGCCGACTGGAAGCTCTTCGACAGAGTGGCGGTGGCCAAGGCGATCTGGGCGGCCTTGCGGTCCTCCGGAACGTTGAACATGCCGAACATGTCGGAGTTGTAGACGACGCTGCCATCGGTGCCGGGGAAGCGGTAGCACAGGAAGTCGGTGCCGGGGACCTTCTTGGCGGCGTTGAATTCGCCCTTGGCCCAGTCACCCATCACCTGCACCAACGCATCGCCCTTGATGACCATGGCGGTGGCGAGGTTCCAGTCCCGGCCCGAGAAGTTCGGGTCGACATAGGTGACGAGCTTGGCGAGATTGTCGAACGACTTCTTCATCGTGTCGGACTTCAGCGACTCCTCGTCGAGGTCGTTGAAGGCCTTCTTGTAGAACTCGGGCCCGCCGGTCGACAGCACGACCGAGTCGAACATGGTGGCTTCCTGCCAATTCTGGCCGCCCAGCGCGAGCGGGATGACGCCCGCCGCCTTGGCTTTGTCGAGCAGCGCGATGAAGTCGTCGAAGGTCTTGGGCTCGGTGCCGCCGATCTTGTCCATCACCGCCTTGTTGATCCACAGCCAGTTGACCGAGTGGACGTTGACCGGGGCCGCGACCCACTTGCCGTCATAGACCGAGAATTTCTGCAGGGCCGCGGGAACGGACTTGTCCCAGCCTTCCTTTATCGCCGTCTCGGTCAGGTCGCCCATGACGCCGGCTGCGGCGTAGTCGAGCACGGTATAGCCAAGCATCTGCGAGGCGGTCGGGTAGTTGCCGGCCGCCACCATCGCCTTCAGCGCGGTCATGGCGGCGTCGCCGCCGCCGCCGGCCACCGGCACGTCCTTCCAGGCAAAGCCTTCCTTGGCCAGATCCTGCTTGAGCACGTTCAGAGCGGCAGCTTCGCCGCCCGACGTCCACCAATGCAGCATCTGGACTTCCTTGACGTCCTCGGCATGGGCCGCGAACGCAACGCCCGACGCGAGTGCCGTCCCGATAAGCAGTTTGCGCAACATGTACTTCCTCCCTTGTTGAACTTACAACGACCGGCGGATGGCCACCGGGTTCTTCCCAACTCAGCCGACCCACCATCCGGTGCGCTGGCCGCGATGAAACTGGATTGTCTTTTCCTCGGTATAATCCTCGACGGCGCGCTTGCCGAGTTCGCGTCCCAAACCGGACTGCTTGTAGCCGCCGAAAGGCAGTTCGGGGTAACCCTCCATGAACGTGTTCACCCAAACGGTTCCCGAACGCACATTCCGCGCCACCGACATGCAGGTATCGATGCTGGCGCTCCACACGCCCGCCGACAGACCATAGGGCGTGTTGTTGGCGATGTGCAACGCCCTTTCAATCGATTCAAAAGTCAGCACCGAGAGCACCGGACCGAACACTTCCTCGCGCGCAATGGCCATGTCTTCGGTGACGTCGCGAATGATGGTCGGGTCGAGATACTGGCCGGCGCTGGATGCAAGTTGCTTGCCGCCAGTATAAATCCGGCTGCCGTCGTTTTCCGCTGCCGTCACGTAGCCGGTGACCTTGGCCACATGGTCGGCGGAGATCATCGCGCCAACCTTGGTGCGGTCGTCGAGCGGGTCGCCGACAACCACCTTGGCGGTGAGGGCTTTGACGGCGCCGAGGAACTCGTCGGCGATCGCCTCATGGACGATCAGCCGGCTGCCGGCATTGCAACATTCGCCGGCATTGAAGAAGCCGCCGAATACCGCCGCGTCGGCGGCGGCCTCGAGGTCGGCGTCGGGAAAGACGATCTGGCCGTTCTTGCCGCCGAGCTCCATCGAGACTTTCTTCAGCGAGTTGGCGGCAGACGCCATGGTCATCTTGCCGACGCGGGTGGAGCCGGTGAACGACACCATTTCGACCAGCGGATGGCTGACCATCGGTGCGCCGACATCGGCGCCCAGCCCGGCAAGGATGTTGACGACGCCATCGGGCAAGCCGGCCTGCATCAGGATCTCGCCGAGCACGAAGGTCGAGGCCGAGGTCATCTCGCTCGGCTTGACCACCGCCGTGCAGCCGGCGGCGAGCGCGAAGGGCAGTTTCTGGCTGACGATAAGGAACGGGAAATTCCACGGCGTGATGATCGAGACGACGCCGATCGGTTCGCGCAGCACGACACCGAGCATGGCATCGCCGAGATTGGCGTAGCTTTCGCCGTGAAGCGTGCGGGCGAGTGCCGCAGCATAGCGCCAGATGTCGATGGCGCCGCCGATCTCGCCGCGCGCCTGGGCGATCGGCTTGCCGGATTCCAGCGCGTCGAGCCGGGCAATCTCGTCCAGTCGCGCCTCGATCAGGCCAGCCGTCTTGAGCAGGATCGCGGCGCGCTCGGCGGCTTTCATGCGCGGCCACGGGCCGGTCTCGAAGGCCTTGTGCGCGGCCTGTACCGCCGCCTCGACGTCCGCCGCGCCGGCTTGCGCATAGCGCGAAACGGTGAAGCCGTGGCCGGGGCTGCTGCGCTCCAGCGTGCGGCCGTCCTGGGCGCCGACGAACTTGCCGCCGATCAGCAGTCGGTAGCTTTTCGGCGCTGCGGCTGCCTCGGCGGGCATGGTGATGTTAAGAGGCGCGTTCATGTGATTTCCAGGTTCCGCTCGCATTCTATGATCTTGAAAACGCCGGTTTCTGCTTGGCTTTGAAAGCCTCGACGCCGGCCCTGAGATCGCTCGTCAGCGCAACGAAGCCGCTGGCCAGCGCTTCGGTCGCGGCGGCACTCTCTTCGCCTTCGGCGATGGCAATCATCAGCTTGGCGGCTTCGGTTGCCAGCGGCCCGCGCTCGGCGATCTTGCCGGCCCAGGCCTTGGCGTCCGCGAACGCCTTGCCGGTCTCGACCGCCCGGTCGACAATCCCCCACGCCATCGCATCGGTTGCCAGAAACACCTCGCCGCCAAGCGCCATCCGCCGCACCGCCTGTGCACCGAAGCGGCGCACGGCGCGCTGTGTGCCGGACCAGCCGGGAACGACGCCGATCGAGGTCTCGGGGAAACCCAGCTTCACCTGTGTTTCTGCCACGCGGAAGTCGCATGCAGCCGCCAGTTCCAGCCCACCGCCCAGCGCATGGCCGGCAAGCACGGCGATCGTCGGCTGCCGCAGCCGCGCCAGCCGGTCGAAGACGCGGTGGCCGTAGCGCACCCATTGCACCTGGAAGTCGACAGCGCTCATTTCTGCCCATGCTTCGACATCGCCGCCGGCGCAAAAGCCCTTGCCTTCGCCGCAGACCAGCACGACGCGGACGCCATCCGCCGCCTCGGCCTCGTCGAGTGCCGCTTCCAGCGCCCGCAGCATCGGAATGTCGAGCGCGTTGAATTTCTCCGGCCGGCGCAGCGTGACAATGCCGATGGCGCCGTCAGTTTCAAAGGTTACTAGACGCTCAGCCATGTGCGCCCCCAAGCGAGGCGCCGCTATTAAGCAACAGGCCGATCGGTCGGTCGTGGTAGAGCGCGTCCGGCGTCACTTTGAGGTCGTTGGCGACAGCAAGCGGGATCTCGGCCTGCGCCAGCACATCGCGTTCAAGGTCGATGCCCGGCGCCAGCTCGGTGACCATCAGCCCTGCCGGCGTCAGCTTCATCACGCAGCGCTCGGTGATGTAGGTGATGTCCTGCCCTTGGGCGACGGCACGCTTGCCCGAGAAGGAGATGTGCTCGACCTCGCCGACGACTTTCTTGACCTTGCCCTCCTGGTCGATGCGGATGCCGCCATCGGCCAATGAGAGTTTGGCACCGGCATTGAAGAAACCGGAAAAGACGATCTTCTTCGCCCGTGCGGTGATGTCGACGAAGCCGCCGGCGCCGGCGGTGACATGCGGCCGCGCCGAAAGCTTCGAGACATTGACAGAGCCGTGGCGGTCGATCTGCAGGAAGGACAGCAGCGAGGCGTCGAAGCCGCCAGCCTGAAAATAGATGAACTGGTGCGGCGAGGGCATGAAAGCGTCGGCGTTCGACGAGCAGCCGAACTTGAAGTCGAGCAGCGGCACGCCGCCAACCGCGCCCTGTTCGATGACCCAGGTGACCTTGCCGTGCTGGCCTTCCTCGAGCAGGATGCGCGGCACATTGGCCGAGATGCCGAAGCCGATATTGACGGCCATGCCGTCGGCAAGCTCCATGGCGACGCGGCGGGCAATGACCTTCTGGACGTTCATTTCAGCGTTGCGAAAGCTCGACATTGGCCGGAAGATCTCGCCGGAGATGGCCGGATCGTAGGGCGTCAGCGTCGTCTGCAACTGGTCGGGCGCCACCACGATATGATCGACCAGCACGCCGGGCACACGCACATCGTGCGGCTTCAGCGTGCCGTTCTCGACGACGCGCTTGACCTGCGCGATGACGATGCCGCCATTGTTGCGAGCGGCCAGCGCCTGTTCGAGGCCGCCGAGATAGGCGCCTTCATGCTCATAGGTGAGGTTGCCGCGCTCGTCGGCGGTGGTGGCGCGGATGATCGCGACCTGCGGCACGATCGAGCGGAAATAGAGCCACTCCTCGCCATCGAACTGCTGCACGGAAACGATCGGCTCGCTGGCGGCGGCATTCATGGCGCAGCCTTGGTGGCGCGGGTCGGCGAAGGTGTCGAGCCCGACCTTGGTCAGCACCCCGGGGCGCTTGGCGGCGGCCTCGCGATGCATGTCGAACAGGATGCCGGACGGCACGTTATAGGCGGCGACCGAATTGTCGCCGATCATCTTCCAGATCTGCGGCGGTTCGGACGAGGACGGCCCGGATGGATAGGAGCCGCACAAAGTGCGCTTCAACAAGCCGGGCTTGGCGAGATGATCAATGCCCTTGATGCCGTACATGTCGCCGGCGGCGATCGGGTGCAGCGTCGTGATATCCTTGGGATGCCCATCCGCGTCGAAGCGCTCGCCGATGGCGGCCAGCACCGCGTCCGGACAGCCGAGGCCGCTCGACGATGACACGGAAACGACCATACCATCCTTGATCAGGCCGGCAGCCTCAGTCGCGGAGACGAGCTTGCTCACCCAGCACTCCCGAGCTTCGGGTCGATGGCAACGGCCTTGCCGGACCTGGCCGACTGCAATGCCGCTTCGGCCGCGGTCAGCGACCAGACGCCGTCCTCGCCGGTGGCGGAAGGCTGGCCCTCGCCGCGGATCGCCGCGTGGAATTGGCGCAGCGAACGGGCATAGAGGTCTTCGCGATCGAAGCTCAATTCCTCCTCGCCCTGTGCCGTTCGCAGCAACACAGAGCCGACTGGCTTCTGCGTCATCACGTCCCTGCCGATCAGCGAGCCTTCGGTGCCATGCACCTCGAAGCCGGTCCCGGCGAACTTGGTGGTGAAGCCCTCATGCGACTGGGCGATGACGCCCGATGCGAAGCGCCAGAGGCACATGGCGCCGTCTTCCAGCCCGCCGGCGGCCATGCCGGCCGATTGTGTGAAGGCCGAGATCCCGACTGGATCGTCGCCGAGCACGAAGCGCAGCGTATCGGCATCGTGGACGGTGATGTCGAGCACCACGCCGCCGCCGGCGTCCGGCCTGGTGATGCGCCAGCCCTGCAGGTTTTCCGGCAGATAGACAGAGTGGAAGACGCGCGCGGCGATCGGCCTGCCAATGCGGCCGGCAGCGATCGCTGCGCGCATCGCCCGATGCGAGCCGGCATTGCGCAAATGGTGATTGGTGCCGAGCACGACGCCGGCGGCCCTGGCCGCCGCGACGATCTTGCGGGCGTCGGCACTGGTCAGCGCCAGCGGCTTTTCGCACAGCACATGCTTTCCCGCCTCGAGGGCGGCGAGTGCCTGTTCGAGATGCAATTCGTTGGTGGTCGAGATGTAGACGGCGTCGATATCGGATTTGAGCAGGGCGTCCAGCGTCGTGACCGCCGCCTGAATACGGTTTTCGCTGGCATAGGTGCCGGCGCGCTCCGGGCTGGAGCTCATCACTGCGGCGATCTCGCCGTCCGGCTGCGCGCGGATGGCGCCGATCATGAACTGTCTTGCGATCGTGCTGGCGCCGATCAGCCCCCAACTGACGGTCATGCCGCGTCTCCTATTCCTGCGCAGCTATGCTCCTTGCGATCGGGGCCGCAGCTTTCCCTGACCACGAGGTTGACGGCGCCGATATGATCCTCGGCGCGCGTGGTGCGCGATTGGATCATCCTCAGCACGACATGGGCGGCGCGCTCGCCGAGGCCGGCGGTGTTCACCGACACGCTGGTCAGCGCCGGCATATAGTGCTCGGCCTCGGCGACGTCGTCGAAGCCGACGACGGCAAAGTCCGCGCCAGGCTCCAGGCCGCGCTTGCGTAGCGCCAGCAAGACGCCGAAGGCGACCGCATCGTTGAAGCAAAGGGCCGCAGTGGGCGGCGCGGCCATGGCGAGCGCGGTTTCCAGGCAGGCAATGCCGCCCTTGCGGCTGGTTTCGCCCTCGAAGACCAGCCTGTCGGCCGGTGCGATGCCGAGCGCTTCACAGGCCTCGCGAAAGCCGCCCAGCCGCTCGTGATAGACGACAAGGTCGGACGAACCGCCGAAGAAGGCCAGCCGGCGGTGGCCCTTACCGATCAGATGGGCGGTAGCGAGATAGGCGCCGCGATGATTGTCGGGCGTGATCACCGGGATGCGGCTTTCGGGGAGGCGGCGCATGACGAAGACAACCGGAACGCCCGCGGTCTCAAGGCGGCGGAACGCGCCGGGCGTGGTGCCGCGCGCGGGAGACACGACGAGCCCGGCGACACCCTGCTCCATCAGCGATTTCAGAACCTCTTCCTGGCGCACCGGGTTTTCAGCCGTATTGGCGATGAAAGGCACGACGCCGGCCGACTGGAAGACGCGCTCCATGCCGACCGCCAGTTCGGCGAAGAACGGATTGGTGAGATCGTTGATGACCATGCCGATGACATTGGAATGGGCCTTGCGCAGATTGGCGGCGCCGCGGTTGTAGACGTAGCCGACGTCCTCGATCGCCTTGCGAACCTTGAGCGCAGTTTCAGGCCGGATCAGCCCGCTGCCTTGCAGCACCAGCGAAACCGTCGATTTGGACACGCCCGCCTCACGGGCTATGTCGAGTATCGTTGCCTTGGCCCGGCTGGCCATCCAGATCTGTCCTCCCGATGGTTTCTTATGCGATTTATTGGAACGATCTAATCCCTCCTATGGATTTGAGTCAATCGCGTTTTTGCGAATCCGTGAAAATGCGGCTCATGGCGCCCAATTGCCAAGGAGTGTATGGCTTTCTGCTGTTGCGCTGCCGCAATTCGACCGGCGCACGGCGGAGCGGCAAAGCATCTTGATTTATTGGAACGTTCCATTTAATAGGCGCTGGGAAGGGAGAGAGCCATGGACATCACCTTGCCAGGGGAAGGCGGCGGCCGCATCCGCTACCGGCTTGTCGGCCAGCCGGTGCAGCCTGCGGCCGGCGCGCGGTTCTCGCGCATCGCCTATGCCGCCGCCCATGTGGTCGCCGATCCTGTGGCGATGACCGATCCGTGGTCCCGGCCGGCAGTCGACTGGGACAAGACGATGGCGTTTCGCCGTCACCTTTGGCGGCTCGGCTTCCGCGTCGCCGAAGCGATGGACACCTCGCAGCGCGGCATGGGTTTCGACTGGGCAAATGCCAGGGAATTAATCCGCCGCTCGATCGCCGAGGCGCGCAGCGTCGACGGCGCCGATCTCGCGTCGGGCGCCGGCACCGACCATCTGGCGCCGGGCGCCGCGAGCACGCTCGCCGATGTCATCGCGGCCTATGAAGAGCAGCTCGGCTTCATCGAAGGACTTGGCGGCAAGGCGATCATGATGGCCAGCCGTGCACTGGCGGCGGTCGCCAAAGGGCCCGACGATTATGTCAGTGTCTACGACCGCATCCTGTCCCAGTCCTCCGGCAAGGTCATCCTGCACTGGCTGGGCGATATGTTCGACCCGGCGCTGAAAGGCTACTGGGGCAGCAGCGATTTCGAAACTGCGCTCGAGACGGTGATCGCGATCATCGAACGCCATGCCGGCAAGGTCGAAGGCATAAAGATATCGCTGCTCGATGCCGGCAAGGAGATCGCGCTCAGGGACCGGCTGCCCGAGGGCGTGGTGATGTTCACTGGCGACGACTTCAACTACCCCGAGCTGATCGCCGGCGACGGCGACAGGCATTCGCACGCGCTGCTCGGCATTTTCGATGCCATCGCGCCCGTCGCCAATGCGGCGCTGGCAAAGCTGGCCGACGGCGACCGCGCCGGCTATGACGCGCTGATGGTCCCGACAGTGCCGCTGTCGCGCAAGATCTTCGAGGCGCCGACCGAATATTACAAGGCCGGCATCGTTTTCATGGCATGGCTTAACGGCCATCAGGAGCACTTTTCGATGATCGGCGGCATGCAATCGGCGCGCGGCATCCGTCACTATGCCGATGTCTTTCGCCTTGCCGATCAGGCGGGGTTGCTGGCCGAGCCGGAACTCGCCATCGCCAGAATGACAAGCCTCTGCGCAGTAGCGGGTGTCTGATCGCTAGACGTTACAGCGTCTGATCCAAACGCCTGGTTTGGGTGGTTTTGCGATTTGGCTTGTCTGGATAAATCTGTATGCGGTATGCGTCCGGCAACAGAGAAGCCGATCCGGCGCTCCGCCGGCCACTGGCAAAGCTGCCGTTCTGCATTGGGGTGAGTTGATGACCTTCGACCTTCAGGGCAAGCGCGTTTTTGTCGCCGGGCATCGCGGCATGGTCGGCTCGGCCATCCTGCGCAGATTGGCCGACGAGGATTGCGAGGTCCTGACCGCCTCGCGCGCCGAGCTCGATCTTCTCGACCAGGCCGGGGTGCGGCGCTGGATGGCCGACCGCAAGCCGGATGCAGTGGTGATGGCAGCGGCCAAGGTCGGCGGTATCCTGGCCAACGACAGGCTTCCGGTCGATTTTCTGCAGGACAACCTCGTCATGCAGAACAATGTCATCGACAGCGCCTTCCGTAACGAGGTGCAGAAGCTGCTGTTTCTCGGTTCATCCTGCATCTATCCCAAATTCGCGGCGCAGCCGATCTCCGAGGACGCCTTGCTGAGCGGCCCGCTCGAACCCACCAACGAATGGTATGCGATCGCCAAGATCGCCGGGCTGAAACTGTGCCAGGCTTACCGGCGTCAGCACGGTGTCGACTACATCTCGGCGATGCCGACCAATCTCTACGGCCCGGGCGACAATTTCGACCTCAATTCCAGCCATGTCGTGCCCGCTCTGATGCGCAAGGCGCACGAGGCCAGGCGCGCCGGCCGCAAGACCCTGGAGGTGTGGGGATCGGGCACGCCGATGCGCGAGTTCCTGCATGTCGACGACGCCGCCGACGCCCTGGTCTGGCTGCTGAAGAATTATTCGGGCGACAGCCACATCAATGTCGGTTCGGGTGAAGACATCACCATTGCCGACCTTGCCCGCACCATCGTGTCGGTCGCCGGCGCCGATGCCACGATCACATTCGATCCGACAAAGCCGGACGGCACGCCGCGCAAGCTGATGGACGTGTCGCGCCTGTTCGCCACCGGCTGGCGTCCGCGCTACTCGTTGCGCAGCGGATTGGAACAGACCTATGCCTGGTTTCTGGAGCACGTCGAGACTGGCGATCTTCGCCTCGGCGCGGCCTGAGGTCGGTATTGGCGAGCTCGGCGTCAGGATCGGATCAGGCCGAGAACGTCAGCCGATGAAAACACCGACGGCCGATTGAGGGATTGTCTGGATGGTGGGCGTGACAGGGATTGAACCTGTGACCCCTGCAATGTCAATGCAGTGCTCTCCCGCTGAGCTACACGCCCATCCGAAGCCGCGCATACACCATTTTTGGTTCAGCGCGTCAATAGCGGGAAAGGGAAAGAATGGCTGGCTTGCCGCGTCGGTCAAGACGCGACAAAAAGCGCGTCAGGCGGCCTGCAACATCTTTTCGACTTCGTTGACGAGGTCGCGCAGGTGGAACGGCTTCGACAGCACCTTGGCGTCTTTCGGCGCTTTCGAATCGGGGTTCAGCGCGACGGCGGCGAAGCCGGTGATGAACATCACCTTGAGATCGGGGTCGATCTCGGTGGCGCGGCGGGCGAGCTCGATGCCATCCATCTCGGGCATGACGATGTCGGTCAAAAGCAGCGAAAAAGGTTCCTCGCGCAGCCGCTCATAGGCGCTGGCGCCATTGTCGAAATCGCTGACCTGATAGCCGGCGCGCTCCAGCGCCTTGACGAGGAACCGGCGCATGTCGTCGTCGTCTTCCGCCAGCAGAATGCGTGCCATCTTGTCCCGTCCGAATCACCCAACCGACAATGCCGTGCGGCAAGCCCGTTAACCATGCTGTATATGAGGAGGTGACGGTAAACATCAAGTGAACGTTGGGCGCACAATCCTGATTTGGCTAGCGCTTCGGCGGCTGGACATGCGGGCGGCGAGGTGGCACTTTCCTGTCATGATGCATTGGTATTTCCGGGTTCGTTCAAATTGAAAACGGCAGCCGAGGATTTTTCGGTCGTTCCACCCTTCGAAATCCGATCGGGCGCCGAACAGCGCGTTCCCTTCCTCTTCAACTCGCCGCATAGCGGCCGCTACTATCCGGACCGGTTCATGGCGATGGCCAAGCTGGACCGCAACGCCATCCGCCGCTCCGAGGACTGCTATGTCGAGGAATTGTTCGGCGGTGCCGTTGCGCTCGGGGCGCCGATGCTGGCGGCAAACTTCCCGCGCGCCTATCTCGACGTCAACCGGGAGCCGTGGGAACTCGACCCTCGCATGTTCGCCGAACCGGTGCCGTCCTTCTGCAACATCCGCTCGGCGCGGGTGGCCGGCGGGCTCGGTACCGTGCCCAAGCTGGTAGGCGAGGGGCTCGACATCTATTCCGGCCGCTTGCCGCTGGCCGAAGCCGTGGCGCGCATCGAAGCGGTCTACAAACCCTATCACGAGACGCTGAAACGGCTTTTGACCAGAACCCATGCGCGCTTCGGTTATGCCGTGCTAATAGACTGCCACTCGATGCCGGCAAGCATAAGAGTTGGCGACAGCGGATTGCGGCCGGATTTCATCGTCGGCGACCGGTTCGGCATCTCCGCCGCGGCGGCGTTGACCGAGACGGCGATCGGCCTGCTCACCGGCATGGGCTACAGCGTCGCCCACAACAAGCCCTATGCCGGAGGCTTCATCACGGAGCACTATGGCCGCCCGGTGCGCCATCTGCATGCGCTGCAGATCGAGGTCAATCGCGGGCTCTACATGAATGAGCGGACGTTCCAGAGATCAGCTGGTTTCGACGCGTTGGCCGACGACCTGGCGCGGTTTTCGGCCGAGTTGATGGCAATGCCGGATCATCATTTCGTCGATCTGCCGCTGGCCGCCGAATAGCGGCCGGAATCGCGGCATTCGCCGCTCATGTGGCAGCGTAAAAAGCGTAAAAAAAGACCGCATCGTTTGCACGACACGGTCGAAGTCTAGGGAGGAAACGCCCAAGGAGGGCATGGACAGGAACCCCTGTCCGAGAACAAACGTATTGTGCGCTGCACAAATGTCAAGGCACGTTCCGGCTTTTTTAATTCACTGTGAAGTGGAAATTGCATTTCCATGATGACTGCGTTGCATTCGAGCAACAGTTGGCGTCGTGCGAAAGGCTCCGAATGCGCTTGTTTCGGTACAAAACGCCCTTGTTTCGGCACAAATCCGTAGGCAAACCGGCATCTCAAACATGCTGGAGCGGGAGAATCAGTTGGACATCAGCATCGATTTCATGCGGCGCATTGCGCGTGCCGCCGCAGCCGAGACCTTGCCGCGCTTCCGCAGCCAGGGGGCGGTCGCCAACAAGGAGCACGGCAGCTTCGACCCGGTCACGGAGGCCGACCGTGAGGCCGAGCGCGCGATCCGGGCGCTGATATCAGCGCAATACCCCGATCACGGCATTCTCGGCGAGGAGCATGGCAGCGAAAACATCTCCAGCCGGCATGTCTGGGTGATCGATCCGATCGACGGCACACGCGCCTTCATTTCCGGCCTGCCGGTGTGGGGCACGCTGGTCGGGCTGACGGTCGACGGCGATGCCGTCGCCGGCCTGATGTCGCAGCCCTTCACCGGCGAGCTGTTCTACGCCAACGCTTCCGGCTCGCATTATGAAGGTCCCGGTGGCCCGCGAAAACTCACGACGCGCAAGACCACGAATCTCGCCGAGGCGACGCTGTTCACCACCACGCCGGCGCTGTTCAAGGGAGACGCGCGCTTGCGCTACGACTTGTTCGAGCAACAGGTCCAGCTCGCCCGCTACGGCACCGACTGCTATGCCTTCGCCATGGTGGCGGCAGGCAGCGTCGATATCGTCGCCGATCCCGGATTGAAGCCCTACGACATCGTTGCGCTTATCCCGATCATCGAGAAGGCAGGCGGCGTCGTCACCACTTTCGAGGGCGGACCGGCGGAAAAGGGCGGCGACATCCTGGCGGCGGCGACACCGGAGCTGCACGCAGCGGCGATGGCGGCGCTGCGCGGCTGAGAATCCGGTACCCAAGCGTCTGTTTTTGCGCAAATCCGACGGAAACCGCGGTACGGTTCTAAAGCGCGTCGCGTTTGAATGGGCGCGCTCGTTTTAATGCATGTCGTTATCGCAAAACCGCTGCGCACTTTTGCGGGACATGCATTAGCTATCGGCAGGCCAAGCGTCCGAGAGACGCAGGCCCCACAAAATGAGCACGAAAGAGATGAGGCCGGTCGGCGCGGACGAATACGCCACGCCTTTGATGACGGCTTCCTGAAAGGCGCTTCCGTGGAAGGCTCCGGCCGCCAACGGCATTGTCTCGTTGCCGGCCCCCCAGGCGCTGGCGATCACGTAGGCGGCCAGGATCGCCAAAGCCGAATAGATCAGGAGCCAGAACGCAATCCGCGACATCGCCGCGCCGAGATTGAGCCTAGACCATGCGAGGCCTAGCGCCAGCAACAGAACGCCCTCCAGGGCGCTGAGCGTGTGCGCGGACAGTCCGAGCCGCGGTGCGGCGAGGTACGGTATTGCAAACCCTTCGAATGACGAAAACAGCAGCAGCGCGACGCCAATCTGCAGTAGCCGATGCCCCTGACGTGACAGCGTGTTCGATGCGTTCATGGTCGTTTTTCTCCCGGTCTCTGCCGAATTGCCTCCAATCTCTTTGGCCGCTACCTAGCGCTCGATGCCTGAACGGGAATAAGGGGCAAGCTGCGCCGGGCAAGCAACCCGCGCAGGCTTTGTTGCCGGGCGCTGGCGAAGCGGTTAAACAGCGTCGCCGGTTCCTGGGATGAAAGCATCGAATGCCGCAAGCAGTTGCTCGCGATAGAGGTCGGCCTCCTGCAGGATCTCGTGGCGAGCGCCGTCGATCATCACTAGCGAGCCGACGCGCAGACGTCTTGCATAGGCTTCGACTGCCCTGGTCGAGACGACCTGGTCGGCGCCGGCGGCGATCATCAGCAAGGGCACCTGGATCTTGGCCATGAAATCCGGGTCGCTGACGATCAAGGACGCCTCCGTGGCCGCCTTCAGCCAGCAGATCGTCGGTCCGCCGAGCGCCAGCTGCGGATAGGTTTCGTAGATCAGCGTGTTGCGCCGATAGCGTTCCGGGTCGCTGGTCAGCTTGTTTATGGCGAAGGGCACCGATTCCTTCGGCCGCGGCCCCCATGCGGCATAGAGCCGGCCAAGGCCGAGAAGGCAGAACAGCGAACAGATGCCGCGAACGGTTTTTACCGAAACCGGGAGGTCAGGCACGGTGAAGAATGGTGCGATCAGCACCATGCGACGTACGCGGTTCGCCATTGAGGGTGCGGCGAGCAGCGCAATCACCGCCCCGGCCGAATGGGCCAGTATGTAGTAGGGTCCCCGGCAATCGGGCAGCACGATCTCTTCGAAGAACTGCTCGAGATCGCCGGTATAGTCGAAAAAGCTTCGGACGTAGCCGCGCTGGCGATCGCCGATCATCCGGTCGGAAGCGCCTTGGCCGCGCCAGTCGAGGGTCGCCACGCCAAAACCCCGGTCGGCAAGGTTGCGAATGGTCTCGAAATACTTCTCGATGCACTCGTTGCGGCCGGTCAGGACGACGACGGTGCCCTTCATCGGGCGGGCAACCGCGGCAAACAGCCCATAGCGGATCTTCTTGCCGTCGCGCGTGGTGAAGAAGCCGCCGGCCGCGTTTTCCGGCAGCGGATTGCCTGGAGTTTCGTAGAACAGGGAGGGCTGGGGGAACAGATCGGTCATACGGTGTTTGCTTGGCGTCGGTGACGGCGTGGGCGCAAGTCAGGCATAAACGCCCATGCGCCAAAAGCAAAGGAATTCGGGACGCCGGGGACGTCGACCCAGGCAGCGAACAAGTAAGGCCGGAAGCAGCCTAGGGCGTGCTTCCGGCCTCTGTCGACCCGGGAGGAAGGGACGTTACACCCGGTTCGGCCTCGTCGTGTCGCCTTCTCAGGCGACCTGTTTCTGATCTCGAGAACAGTTTTAATGCCGTCTGGCTGAACGCTCGCCGAAGCCACGGTTCATCTGCCGTTCATCGGCATCGGGACGTGATCAGGGGCCGATGCGGTTCGGACGCGGGCAAATCTTGAAATGCCGTCGCCCGCTTCCCAAATTTGTTATGCGGCCGCCAATGTCGGGGCCGCTGGCCCATCCGGAACGCCGTCACGGGTTTCGCACCGGCCATACGCAAACCTTGTTGCTCAACAGGAGAACACACCATGCGTCACGTTGATTTTTCCCCGCTCTACCGTTCGACCGTCGGTTTTGACCGGCTGTTCACCATGCTCGATTCGCTTGCGCAGCCGGAAGGCCAGACCTATCCGCCTTACAACATCGAGCGCACCGGCGAGGACGCCTATCGCATCTCGATGGCTGTGGCCGGCTTCTCGGAAGATGAGATTTCGATCGAAGCTCACCGCAATGTGCTGACCGTCAAGGGTGAGCGCAAGGAGGAAGGCAATGGCGAAGGCTCCGAACTGCTCTATCGCGGTATCGCCAGCCGAGCCTTCGAGCGCCGCTTCCAGCTTGCCGATCACGTCGAGGTTGTCGGCGCCGCGCTGAAGAACGGCCTGCTTTTTGTCGACCTCAAGCGCAACATCCCCGAAGAGCTGAAGCCGCGCAAGATCGCGATCACCTCGGCTCCGGCCAAGGCCAAGCAGATCGAGGCCAAGACCGCCGCCTAAATCGGGCAGCTAAACTCCCCGGGACGCCAACTCCCCGGGAAAAAGGGGCGGTGCAGCAAATGCGCCGCCCCTTTTTGCTGGTGGTAAGACTTGCTATCCGGCGAGCAGGTAGCCGAAACGGTCGACCTCGTCGGCCGTGGTCGCGAAGCTGGTGACGAAGCGATAGAGAGCTTCGTCCTCGCCGACATGGTTGTCGTAGCCGAGCGGCCTATGCCAGTCGTGGAACACGGCGCCTGCTGCTTGCACTCTTTCGGCCTCGGCCTTTTTCATGACCGCGAAGACCTCGTTCGCCTGCGGTAGCCAGGCCAGCCGGGCTGAAGGGGAATCTTCGATCGCCGCGGCTAGGCGTGCCGCCATCGCATTGGCGTGCCGTGCCGTGTCGAGCCATAGCCCACCCCTGAAATAAGCATCGAATTGCGCGGCGATGAAGCGCGATTTCGAGAACAGTTGGGCGGCGCGCTTGCGCAAAAACGCCAATTCCTTGGCTCGCTCGAGGTCGAACAGCACGATCGCCTCGGCGCACCAGCAGCCATTCTTGGTGCCGCCGAAGGAAAGGATGTCGACGCCGTGCTTCCAGGTCATTTCCGCCGGCGTCGTTCCCAGCGCGACGAGCGCATTGGCAAAGCGGGCCCCGTCCATGTGCAGCGGCAATCCGTGCTGCTTTGCAATCGCCGAAATCCTGGCGATTTCGTTCAGCGTGTACACGGTGCCGACCTCGGTCGATTGGGTGATCGAAACCGCCATCGGCCGCCCGGAATGGACGTTTTCGGGTGCGAAACGGTCCACTGCCCGTTCCAGATCGCCGGCATCGATCTTGCCGAGTGCGCCGTCGATTGTATAAAGCCGCGAACCGCCGGTGAAATATTCCGGTGCACCGCATTCGTCCTCGATGACATGCGATTCGCGATGGCAGAAGGAAATGCCGCCTGGCTTGTTATAGGTAGTCAGCGACAGCGAATTGGCAGCGGTGCCGGTGGCCACGAAAAACACCGCGACCTCGCATTCGAAGATTTCACTGAAGCGCTGGTAAACGGCCTTGTCGAGGACACCGTCGCCATAGGCGGTGGAGAAGCCGTCGGTATGGGCCGACAGGCCGGCAGCGATACGGGGATGGGCGCCTGCCCAATTGTCGGAAGCGAAAATCATGCGTCTGCCTATGCTGGGAAAATTGGTGCGAGCTTGGCCGCTTTCGCATGCCGGCCGCAAGTGGCAGATGCCGAAAATCCGCTAAAGCCAGCGAAAGCCAGACCGTAGATGCAGCGACTGAAGGTTACGCTGTCGCCGCGTTCCGCGCAATTTTCTGTCGCCAACGTTCCAATAATTTTGTGAATCGGTCTTGTATGCGCTCAAGATTTCTGTCATAAATTTAGGACAGTAGTGCTGTCTTATTTTGTCGCACAAAACTGGCCGCATTGGCATATGATTGCGCCTGTACGGCCATTGCCGCGAGCGACAGCTAGACAGCCTGGCTCTGGCCTGTACGAATACCATATGCGAACCATGCGGAAAGCCGCACGGTCGGCAAGAATTTCGCAAGACGTGCCGCAAGATTGAAAGGGGAGCCACGCGCTTCCCGACGGAAACCAGCGCCCGAAGGGGACGGAACGGAGGACAGGACGATGACGGACATGACGCCATCTGCGACGAAGGCCGCGCAGACGAAAGCGGCAGCCGTCAAAAATCCGTCCCTGACCAATATTGGGCGAACCAGCACCGGCTATGCCGCGCACGGCCTCTACGATCCGCGCAACGAGCATGATGCCTGCGGCGTCGGCTTCATTGTCAACATGAAGGGCGTAAAGTCGCACCAGATCGTCGAGGACGGCCTTGCCGTGCTCGAAAACCTGACGCATCGCGGCGCTGTCGGCGCCGATCCGCTGGCCGGCGATGGCGCCGGCGTGCTGGTGCAGCTTCCAGACCGTTTCTTCCGCGAAGAGATGACAGCCCAGGGCATCGAACTGCCGCCGGCCGGTCAGTACGGTGTCGGACACTGGTTCATGCCGCAGGATGCAGCACTTCGTGCTCACATCGAGGACATCATTGCCGAATCGGCGCAGTCCGAGGGGCTTCCGCTCATCGGTTTCCGTGATGTGCCCGTCGACAATTCGTCCTTGTCGACGGCGCCTGATATCGTGGCGTCCGAGCCGTTCCATCGTCAGATATTCATCGGCCGTACAGCCGACATTCTTGACGACGAGGAGTACGAGGCCAGGCTCTATCTGTTGCGCAAGGTGATATCGGGCCGCATCTACGCCGAGAACGACAACAAGGACATCGGTTCCTACTGCGTGTCGCTGTCGGCGCGCACCATCGTCTACAAGGGCATGTTCCTGGCCTACCAGGTCGGCGCCTATTACAAGGACCTCACCGATCCGCGCTTCGAAACCGCGCTGATCCTGGTCCACCAGCGCTTCTCGACCAACACGTTCCCGTCGTGGAAGCTGGCGCATCCCTACCGCATGGTCGCGCACAATGGCGAGATCAACACCGTGCGCGGCAACAACAACTGGATGGCGGCGCGACAGGCGTCCGTCGATTCCGAACTGTTCGGCAACAACATCTCGAAGCTTTGGCCAATCTCCTACGACGGCCAGTCAGACACCGCCTGCTTCGACAATGCGCTCGAGTTCCTGTTCCAGGGCGGGTACAGCCTCAGCCACGCCATGATGATGCTGATCCCGGAAGCCTGGGCCGGCAACAAGCTCATGGATGCCGACCGCAAGGCTTTCTATGAATACCATGCCGCGCTGATGGAGCCGTGGGACGGACCGGCGGCGGTGGTCTTTACCGATGGCCGCCAGATCGGCGCCACGCTCGACCGCAACGGTCTGCGCCCGGCACGCTACATCGTCACCGACGATGACCGCGTCATCATGGCCTCGGAAGCCGGCGTGCTGCCGGTGCCGGAGGAGAGGATTGTCAAGAAGTGGCGGCTGCAGCCCGGCCGTATGCTTCTGATCGACCTCGAGAAGGGCCGCATCGTCTCTGACGAGGAGCTCAAGTCGGAGATTGCGACCAGGCATCCGTACAAGAGCTGGCTCGCCAACACGCAGCTCATCCTCGAAGACCTGAAGCCGGTCGAGCCGCGCGAATTGCGCAGGGATGTCAGCCTGCTCGATCGCCAGCAGGCGTTCGGCTACAGCCAGGAAGACACCAAGCTGTTGATGTCGCCGATGGCGACCACCGGCCAGGAAGCCGTGGGATCGATGGGCACCGACACGCCGATCTCGGCGATGTCGGACAAGTCGAAGCTGCTCTACACCTATTTCAAGCAGAACTTTGCTCAGGTCACTAACCCGCCGATCGACCCAATCCGCGAGGAGTTGGTGATGAGCCTGGTGTCCTTCATCGGGCCGCGGCCCAACATCTTCGACCTGGTTGGCAATTCGCGCCGCAAGCGGCTCGAGGTGCGCCAGCCGATCCTGACCAATGGCGATCTCGAAAAGATCCGCTCCATCGGCCACACCGAGGACCGGTTCGACACCAAGACGATCGACATTACCTATGGCTCGAACGAGGGCGCAGCGGGCATGCAGGGTGCCATCGACCGCTTGTGTGAGCGGGCGGAGGCGGCGGTCGCCGGCGGCTACAACATCATCATCCTGTCCGACCGCCAGGTCGGGCCGGACCGGATCGCCATCCCGGCGCTTCTGGCGACAGCCGCGGTGCACCACCACCTGATCCGCAAGGGATTGCGCACTTCGGTCGGGCTGGTCGTGGAATCCGGCGAGCCGCGCGAAGTGCATCATTTCTGCTGCCTTGCCGGCTATGGCGCCGAGGCGATCAACCCTTATCTTGCCTTCGACACGCTGCTCGATATGCACAAGCGTGGCGAACTGCCGAAAGAGGTGGACGCCTACGAAGTGGTCTCCCGCTACATCAAGTCGATCGGCAAGGGCATCCTCAAGGTGATGTCCAAGATGGGCATCTCGACCTACCAGTCCTATTGCGGCGCGCAGATCTTCGACGCCATCGGGCTGAAGACCGATTTCGTGCAGCAATACTTCACCGGCACCGCGACACTGATCGAGGGCGTCGGACTGGACGAGATCGCGGCCGAGACGCTCAGCCGCCATACCGATGGTTTCGGCAACGACCCGGTGCTGCGCAACAGCCTCGAGGTGGGCGGCGAATACGTGTTCCGCATGCGCGGTGAAGCACACATCTGGTCGCCGGATGCGGTGGCCACCTTGCAGCACGCCGTGCGCCAGGGCTCGTGGGAAACGTTCAAGGACTATTCCGCCCAGATCGACAGCGAGACGGCCCGTGCCCAGACCATTCGCGGCCTGTTCAAGATCAGGCTCGCGGAAGAAACTGGGCGCAAGAAGGTTTCGCTCGACGAGGTCATGCCGGCGGCCGACATCGTCAAGCGGTTCTCGACCGGGGCGATGTCCTTCGGCTCGATCTCCAGGGAAGCGCACACGACGCTGGCGCGCGCCATGAACGCCATCGGCGGCAAGTCGAACACCGGCGAGGGCGGCGAAGAGGCCGACCGCTATCTGCCACTGCCGGGCGGCGGCAAGAACCCCGAACGCTCGGCGATCAAGCAGGTCGCCTCGGGACGCTTTGGCGTCACGGCGGAGTATCTTGTCAATTCCGACATGATGCAGATCAAGGTCGCGCAAGGGGCAAAGCCCGGCGAGGGCGGCCAGTTGCCGGGCCACAAGGTCGACGCGACCATCGCCAAAGTCAGGCATTCGACGCCGGGCGTCGGCCTGATCTCGCCGCCGCCGCATCACGATATCTATTCGATCGAGGATCTGGCGCAGCTCATCTACGACCTGAAGAACGTCAATCCGGCGGCGGACGTATCGGTCAAGCTGGTCTCGGAAGTCGGTGTCGGCACGGTTGCGGCCGGCGTCGCCAAGGCGCGTGCCGATCACATCACCATATCAGGCTATGACGGCGGCACTGGCGCTTCACCGCTGACCTCGCTCAAGCATGCCGGCAGTCCGTGGGAAATGGGCCTTGCCGAGACGCACCAGACGCTGGTGCTCAACGGCCTCAGGTCGCGCGTCGCGCTGCAGGTCGATGGCGGCCTGCGCACCGGGCGGGACGTTGTCATCGGCGCGCTGCTCGGCGCCGACGAGTTCGGTTTCTCGACCGCGCCGTTGATCGCGGCCGGCTGCATCATGATGCGCAAGTGCCATCTCAACACCTGCCCGGTCGGCGTCGCGACGCAGGACCCGGTACTGCGCAAGCGCTTCAAGGGCACGCCCGAGCACGTCATCAACTTCTTCTTCTATGTGGCGGAAGAGGTGCGGGCGCTGCTCGCCGAGATGGGCTACACCCATCTCGACCAGATCATCGGCGACACCGACCTTCTGGAAAAGCGCGAGCTGATCCAGCACTGGAAGGCGCGCGGGCTCGACTTCAGCAAGATGTTCTACAAGCCGGATGCGCCGCACGAGGCGGTGCACTGGACCGAGCGGCAGAAGCATCCGATCGACGACGTGCTCGACCGCAAGCTGATCGAACTGGCAAAGCCGGCGCTCGAAGCCAGGCAGCCAGTCAGCATCGAACTGCCGATCCGCAACGTCGACCGTTCGACCGGCGCCATGCTGTCGGGTGAAGTGGCAAAGCGCTTCAAGCACAAGGGCCTGCGCGAGGACACGATCTCGGTCAAGCTCACCGGCACGGCCGGCCAGTCCTTCGCCGCCTTCCTGGCGCGCGGCGTCTCGTTCGAACTGGTAGGCGCGGCCAACGACTATGTCGGCAAGGGCCTGTCGGGCGGCCGCATCGTCATCCGTCCGCCGGAGAATACGAAGATCGTTGCTGCCGAGTCCATTATTGTCGGCAATACCGTGCTCTACGGCGCGACCGAGGGCGAGGCCTATTTCTGCGGCGTCGCCGGCGAGCGTTTTGCCGTGCGCAATTCGGGCGTCGCCGCCGTCGTTGAAGGCGTCGGCGACCATGGTTGCGAATACATGACCGGCGGTATCGTCGTCGTCATCGGCCAGACCGGTCGCAACTTCGCCGCCGGCATGTCGGGCGGCGTCGCCTATGTGCTCGACGAGGCGGGCGATTTCGCCGAACGCTGCAACATGGCGATGGTCGAGCTGGAGCCGGTTCCGGAAGAGGACGACCTGATGGAAAAGCTGCTCCACCATGGCGGCGATCTCGACCACAAGGGCCGTGTCGACGTATCCGGCGATATGACCAGCCATGACGAGGAGCGGCTCTACCAGCTGATCTCCAACCACGTCCACTACACGGGCTCGGTACGAGGTCGCGAGATCCTCGACGATTGGGCGATTTTCCGGCCGAAATTCCGGAAGATCATGCCGGTCGAATACCGCCGCGCGCTGATCGAGATGGAACGTATGCGCACGAACGTGGCGGCGGAATAGATTTGGAAATTGCCGGGAAGCCATGCGTCCCGGCAACCATCTTCATCAACAATCCTGACCTCGGACTGAAGGTTGCCACGGCTGCCTTATGAGGTTAACGGGTGCGTCGCCAGGCGTGCCTTCCGGACAGCAGGGACTGGACTATGGGCAAGGTAACAGGGTTTCTCGAGATCGATCGGCAGGTGCACAAGTACCAGCCGGCTTCCGACCGCATCCGGCATTTCCGCGAGTTCACGCTGCCGATGTCGGATAAGGAGATCGAGAAACAGGCGGCGCGCTGCATGGATTGCGGCATTCCGTATTGCCATGGACCGACCGGCTGCCCGATCCACAACCAGATCCCGGACTGGAACGACCTCGTCTACAATGGCGACTGGGACAACGCGATCCGCAACCTGCATTCGACCAACAATTTTCCGGAATTCACCGGCCGCATCTGTCCGGCACCTTGCGAGGAAGCCTGCACGCTGAACCTCGAGGACATTCCGGTCGCCATCAAGACGATCGAGCAGGCGATTGCCGACAAGGCCTATGAAACCGGCCATATCCGGCCCTATCCGCCGGAACGGAAGACCGGCAAGCGCGTCGCGATCATCGGCTCGGGGCCGGCCGGCATGGCGGCCGCCCAGCAACTCGGCCGCGCCGGCCATGACGTTCACGTCTATGAGCGCGAGAGCCGGCCGGGCGGGCTGATGCGCTACGGCATCCCCGACTTCAAGATCGAGAAGCATTATATCGACCGGCGCATCGAGCAGATGCAGGGCGAGGGTGTCAGCTTCCATTGCGGCGTCAATGTCGGCGTCGACAAGCCGGTCGCCGAACTGCTCGCCGAATACGACGCGGTGCTCTATTGCGGCGGTTCCGAAACGCCGCGCCCGGCCAACATCCCGGGCGACGATCTCGACGGCGTGCACGACGCGATGCCCTATCTGGTGCAGCAGAACAAGCGCATCGGCGGCGAGCCGATCCAGTCGGTGGCATGGCCGTCGCGCCCGATCGTCGCCGGCGGCCAGCATGTCGTCGTCGTCGGCGGCGGCGACACTGCCTCCGACTGCGTCGGTACCGCCTTCCGCCAGGGCGCGGTGCGCGTCACCCAGCTCGACATCCGGCCGCAGCCGCCGGAAAAGGAAGACAAGCTGTCGGTCTGGCCCTACTGGGCGACCAAGATGCGCACCTCATCCTCGCAGGCCGAAGGCGCCGAGCGCGAATTCCAGGTGGCGACGCTTGAATTCATCGGCGAAGACGGCCAGCTGACCGGGGTCAAATGCTGCGAGGTCGACGAAAAGCGCAAGCCGATCGCCGGCACCGAATTCGTCATCCGCGCCGATCTCGCGTTCATCGCCATCGGCTTTGCCGGGCCGGCCGCTCGAGGGCCGGTGTCGGAACTCGACGGGCAGATGACGATCGTCACCGACAGCCGCCGTTCGAAGAACGTCGAGGCCAATGACCGCGATTACAGAACCAGCGTCGAAAGGCTCTATGCGGCTGGCGACGTGCGGCGCGGCCAGTCGCTGGTCGTCTGGGCAATCCGCGAGGGCCGCCAGGCGGCGCGCGCCATCGATGAGGCTCTGATGGGATCGAGCGTGCTGCCGCGCTGAGTCCGTTCCGAAACTCTACAGAAAGAGTCGCCGGTTTTACTGCCGGATCGCCGTCGTCGTGTCGGATGCAGCAGCCGCAGTCGCAGGTTGTATCTTGGGCGGCCACGAGAAATCGTCGGCGCGGCCGGGCGAGGCGTCGGTCGCCTTGCCCTCGACGATCAGCTTTTCGCCGGGCAAATTCTTGTCCGCCTTTGCCGGCGGGGCGGCGCCGAGAAGTTCCGAGCCGCCGTCCAGCGCCGGATCGCTGAGCAGCATCGGCACAGTGCGATCGGCGGCTATCGGTGCGGCAGCAGGTGCCGGCGCCTCGACGGGAGCGCCGGCCGGGGCAGAAGCTGTGACCACGCTTCCCGGAGCGGCCAGCCCAAGGATCTTCATCAGCGGCTTTTCGGTGTAGAAGGCGAGCTTGCGCTTGCCGGCCTTCGACATGTTGATGCCGTCGTCGGAGCGCAGGCGCACCGATTGGCCCTTTATGTCCGGTCCGCTGGTGATAAAGGCGCCGTTCTCGTCGACGAACCCGTCCCAGACATCGACGAATTCGCCGCCGTGGCTTTCGGCGGACGAGCGGTAGATGTCGTTGAAGGCCAGCATGTCGGAGGTCATTTTCGAGACCCGGAAGGCCGGCATGCCAACCCACAGATACGGCACCTTGGCTGAAGCGATGGCTTTGCCGAGCGCTTCGGTCCGGCGCTCGTACTCCTTGGTCCAGTTTTCGGATCGCGGCTGCTCACGCACATCGCCGACGCGCATCTGCTGACGGTCGTTCGATCCGAGCATGACGACGACGGCTGCCGGTTTTTCGGCAGCGATCAGCGACTTGACCTGTTCGGGCCAGTTGTAGACATCGTCGCGCACGAAGCCGGACGAGCCGTTGGCGCGGACGACAATCCTGACGCCGGTGTTTTCGGCAAAGGCGGCGTCGAGCCCCTCAGCCAGTCCAGACGCCATGAAATCGCCGACCACCAGAACGACGCGCGCATCGGGCGCCTTCTCGGCCACCGGGGTTGTCGGCTCGGCCGGCGCCGGCCGGCGAACGGACCGGGGCTTCCTCAGCTTGGGTCTGGGCTTTGTTCTCTGGAATTCTCTCGGGAATTCGGGCGGCGGCTGCTCAAACCGCTCGCTTCTGCGCGGAAACAACAGGTCGCGCAGCGACCAGCCACGACTTTCCGGCTCCTGCGCCATGGCCGAGGTATGAAAGGCGCTGGCCGCGCCGACTGCCAGAACGACGATCGCCAGAACGAGGATCGGCACGCGACGAACGATCAACCGGATGCGCGCAGCCGAAACCAATCACCCTCTCCATCCCGTAACCGGCTCTAGTTTTGCCTGAGCCATTTGAGCACTTCCTTGCTCGGATACCCGTCCTGGGTCAAGCCGGCCTTTGCCTGGAAGGCCATGATGGCGGTTTTCGATCCGTCACCGATCTTGCCATCGAACTTGCCGTCGTAATAGCCGTGCTCGGAAAGTCGCTTCTGAAGCTCCTGCCTTTCCTCGAAGGAGAGCTTGGTAAACGGTCGCTTCCAGTCCTGCACAAGCCCGCCATAACCGGCGATTTCGTCGGCAAGAAGGCCCACGGCGAGCGCATATTTGTCGGCATTGTTGTAGCGCTTGATGACCGAGAAATTCTTGATCATCAGGAAAGCCGGCCCGCCCCGGCCACCGGGCAGCTTCAACGTCGCCTTGTCCCCACCGTTCTTGAACGGCTTGCCGTTGGCACGGGTGACGCCAAGCGCCTGCCATTGCGACAGCGACTTCGAGCCCCCGGGCAGCTTCTTGCCGTCCGGAAGGCTGACCTCATAACCCCAGGTCTTGCCTGCCTGCCAGCCGTTCTTCCTCAGCAAATTGGCGGCTGTCGCCAGTGCGTCGGGAATCGAATTCCAGATGTCGCGCTTGCCGTTGCCGTCCATATCGACCGCATAGGACAGGTAGCTGGTGGGGATGAACTGGGTATGACCCATCGCGCCGGCCCAAGAGCCGCTGAGATGGCTTTCGTCGATGTCGCCGGTCTGCAGGATCTTCAGCGCCGCGATCAGCTGGGTGCGGGCAAATTTCGCGCGCTTCGGGTCGGCATAACCAAGCGTCGCCAGCGAGCGCACGACATTGCGCATGATGTCATCGCGCTTGAGGGTTTCGCCGTAGTTCGACTCCATCGACCAGATGGCCAGCAGGATGTAGCGGTCGACGCCGTATCTTGCCTCGATCCTGTCCAGCCACGGCTTCCATTTCCTTGCCATCTGCTGGCCGGCGGCGACCGACTGGTCATGGACGCGGTTGTCGAAATAATCCCAGGCGGGTGCGGTGAATTCGGGTTGAGTACGGGCCTTTTCCAGCACCATCGGATCAGCATCGCTGATGCCCTTGAATGCCTGGTCGTAGACGGAGCCGGAAACGCCGCTCGCCACGGCGGTAGCACGGAAGCTGGCGACCCATTGGCGGAAGCCGGCATCGGCAAAAGCCGGCCCGCTGGGCATGAGCAAGGCAAGCGAGAGGCTGGCGGCCGTCAGGACGCTGGTGAAGCGCCTTGCGACGTTGCGAACGGACATCTTTTCCTCCTTCTTCATCTCAGGAAGACTATTCATCGCCGAACCCGGTTAGCATTTGGTTTACCATAGGTGCCGCCCGGGATGAAAAGATGCGTCGACGCTTTACCAGCTGAGATTTCTTGCCCCGTCGTTCAGTAATGCTCGATTTCGGCATGAAAATGTCTCGAATCGGGATTGCCGAACCGGCATGCAAATGGATAATTGGCACATGAAGAGAGTTCGCAAGGCAGTATTCCCGGTTGCCGGTCTCGGCACGCGCTTTCTCCCCGCCACCAAGGCCATTCCCAAGGAAATGCTGACGGTCGTCGACAGGCCGGTCATCCAGTATGTGGTCGATGAGGCGCGCGAAGCCGGGATCGAGCATTTCATCTTCGTGACCGGCCGCAACAAGGCGGTTATCGAGGATCACTTCGATGTCCAGTTCGAGCTCTACGACACGCTTGCGCAGCGCGGCAAGGATGATCAGCTCGCCCGCTTGCAGCGGCTGCAGCCGGCGCCGGGGCAGACCAGCTTCACCCGCCAGCAGGTGCCGCTCGGCCTTGGCCACGCCGTCTGGTGCGCGCGCGAGCTTGTCGGCGACGAGCCCTTTGCGCTGCTGTTGCCCGACATGATCATGCAGTCGGAAAAAAGCTGCATGAAGGACATGGTCGAGCTTTACGCCGAGACCGGCAACAACATCGTCGCCGTGCAGGAATGCGATCCCGCCGAGGCGCATAAATACGGCATTGTCGGCCGCGGCGAGGACGCCCATCACGGTTTCAGCATCACCGGCATGGTGGAAAAGCCGAAGACCGGCACCGCGCCGTCGAACCTCTTCATCAACGGGCGCTATATCCTGCAGCCGGAGATATTCAAGATACTCGAAGGCCAGGAAAAAGGCGCCGGCAACGAGATCCAGCTCACCGATGCAATGCTGAAGCTGCAGAAGCAACAGCCCTTCTACGGCTACCACTACCGCGGGCGGACGTTCGACTGCGGCTCGCCCGAAGGCTTCGTCGAGGCCAATGTTGCCTTCGCACTGTGGCGCAGCGACATGAATGCAAGCATGGCCGGTGTCATTCGCACGCTTCTCGACGAACTCGCGCCGTCAGAACGCCGCGGCGTAGCCTTCTAGCTTCAACACCGGTTCCCGCTGACTGGCTAAAGCGCGCCGCATTCGACCAGCCTTATGCGATGCGCTTTAGGTTCTTGTTTTATGCATGTCGTTATCGCAAAACCGCTGCACACTTTTGCGCGACATGCATTAGCGCTGCAACTTCAAGCCGACGAAGATACTGTTGGCCGTGTAGTCGCGTCCAACCAGGTTGCTGGTCAGTTTTTCAGTCCTGACGCGGGTGGTGAGCCCGGCATAGCGGTTCAGCCACCATGTCAGCCCAGCCTCGGCGCTCAGCGTCAAATCATGATTGTCGGAGCCGGTATAGTCGCGCCATTCAACGCCGAGAGCGGCATTTCCGGTCAGGTTGGCGCGGATTTGCCGCTCTCCGGTGAGGCTGCTGGAATAGAGCATGTCGCCGCTTTCGCCCGCGTTCGTCGTGTTCTCGGCGGTCGTCTGTGCGGTGAGGCCGATCGTGGTGCCGCGTTCCGGCGACCATTTGAGATCGGCATTAACTGTCGCGCCCGAAATCGCCGGCAGGGCGTCGTCGTCGATAGCTTCGCGCAGCCAGCCGACCGAGAACTCGCCGGTAAGCTTCTCGCGGAGATCGAGCTCGACGCCGGCCCGTGCGCCAAGCCGCGTCGAGGAGCGCTGGAAGCCGTTTGGATCGACGCGCAAATCATAAGCGCGCCGGCCGACCTCGATTTCGGTGAACGGAGTGATGGCAGGCGAGATCTCGTAGCCGGTGCGCAAAATGGCCGTATAGAGCGTCGAGTCGCGGCCCTTCTGCGACAGCGATCCCCCCGACGAAAGCTTGGCGTCACCAAAGATGTCGTGCTCGACCGCGCCGGTCAGCGCGAAGCGCATCTTTCCCGCATCCTTCTCGACGGCGAGGCTGCCGCTCACGGTCTGGCGCACCGGCTGCCCAACGGCGCCGACGATGGCGTCCGGCGCCGAGGCCGATTCGGGCACGGCCTCGTAGCCAAGTTTGGCGATGGCGCGCAGATCATTGTCGAGATCGATGTTGAGCGTGCCGTCGACGCGGCCTTGCGCCTCGTGAACGTCATAGCCGGACAACGTCTCGCGGAAGATGCCATAGCCCTCAATCGTCGCCGAATTCTCCCGCCAGTCGGAGACGGCGTTGAAGCGCAGCGTCGTTTCCGACAGCAATGCCGGCTTGCCGAGGCTGCTCGAATCGGCGTTTGTTGAATACGTCAGGCCTTGCTCGAGCGTCGGCCGGATCACGAAGGAGCCGAGCTGGATGCCGGTGGCGGCGAACGGGTCGTCCTCGTTCTTCTTGTCCTGGCCTTCGATGGCTTCGGTGCGCTCGGCGCCGGGGTCGAGCTTGAGCCTTTCGGCGGAATCGATGGTCACCGCACGGCGGTTGGCCGTATCCTGCTCGTCTATGGCGGCGGTGTCGGTGTCGTCGGTCGTCGGCGTCGCTGCAGTCGCAGTGGCGCCTCTCTTGCTCTTCTTGTTGTCCACGGCCTCATCTTTGGCCTTGCCTTCTTCGACGGCGCGTTGCGTTGCGCTCGGCCGCCGTCGTGGCGGCGGAGCAGGGTCGGCAAACGGGTCGTCGCTGGCCGCTGGTGGATCGAAAGTGCCGCCGGTTGTGGCCGCCGCCTCGCCCGTGCCGTCGTCAGGCAAGGCCCCCGGGCTGGCCGGACGATAGGTAGGCAGCGGCGTATCGTCGTTGGCGGTTGCAGCAGCCATGCCCAACTGCCTGATCCTGTACTGCTGGTCGTCCAGGATTGTCGATTCCGAAACCTCACCGCGCAGCTCGGTTTCCTGGGCGCAAAGCAGTGCCGGACGCGACAACGCAAGGACACTGGTTGCCAGCAGCAAAGCGCAAACCGCCTTGCCCTTTCGTCCTATTTTGTTTTGAGGCTGAAACCCGGACATCGGCACCACTGCTTGCGCGGCGCACGCGCGCCATACTTACGAAACCGTAAATGGGGATGGTTAACGGAGCGTTGAGGGATCGCCCGCCAAGGTGTTCTGGGCGGCAATTCCGTTGGACAGGCGCGCGCCGAAGCGCTAATCGCATCGTCCATGGACGTGAAATCCCCAGACAGGAAGCCGCTCGACGAGCAGGCCGCGATTGCCTCGGCGCTGAGAACGGTGGCGACAGAGCAGGCCGGCGTCGCGGCACTGGCAGACGCGCTCGAAAACGGGCTGGCCGAGCCGTTCGCACGGGCAGTCGACATGGTGTCGCAGATCGATGGCCGCGTCATCGTCACCGGGGTCGGCAAAAGCGGCCATATCGGCTCGAAGATCGCCGCAACGCTCGCTTCGACCGGCACGCCGGCCTTCTTCGTCCACCCTGCCGAAGCCAATCACGGCGACCTCGGCATGATCGCTCGGAACGACGCCATCATCGCCCTGTCGTGGTCGGGGGAAAGCCTCGAGCTCAAGGGCATCATCGCCTATTCCAGGCGCTTCTCGATCCCGCTGGTCGCGGTCACCGCCGGCGAAAAATCGGCTCTGGCGCGTGCGGCCGACGTGGTGCTTCTGCTGCCGCGAGCCCCGGAAGCCTGTCCGCACGGCCTTGCGCCGACGACCTCGACGCTGCTGCAAATGGTGATGGGCGATGCGCTGGCCATCGCGTTGCTCGAGGCGCGCGGCTTCACCCCGGACCATTTCCGCACGTTCCATCCCGGCGGCCAGCTCGGAGCCAACCTGACGCAGATCCGCGAGATCATGCATGTCGGCGACAGGCTGCCTCTGGTGTCGTCCGGCACCGGCATGCGCGAGGCGATCCTCGAATTGTCGCGCAAGGGGTTTGGCTGCGTGGCGGTCACTTCGGCGGACGGCAAGCTGATCGGCATCATCACCGATGGCGACATCAGGCGCCATATCGGCAGCGATCTTCTGGCCATGAGCGTGGATCAGGTGATGACCAGAGAGCCAAAAATGGCGGCGCCCGACACACTGGTTGCGACGGCGCTGCAGACGATCAACGATTCTGCCATTACCAGCCTGATGGTGGTCGAAGGCAGACGGCCGATCGGGCTCGTCCATCTGCACGACCTGCTGCGCATCGGTGCTGCCTAGCGGGCTTCTAGACTGCCTCGACCGTCAGTTCCAGGTCGGTGTCGGCGGCACCGGTCACGCGCACCTGCGTGCCGGCCGGCAGGTCAGGGCCGGAGACGCGCCACAACGTGTCGCCGAGCTTGATGCGGCCGCGCCCATCCTTGATCGGCTCGGCAAGGGTCGCCGTCCGGCCGACCATCTGCGCGCCGCGCCGGTTGAGCAGCGGCTGGTCGGTTTCCTCATGCCGCCCGCCCACCAGCCGCTTGCCGACATAGGCCGAGACCAGCGACAGCGCGAGGAAGGCGAGGACCTGGACCTGCCAGCTCCAGAAACCGGCGTCCCAGATGAGCAGCGAGACGACGCCGATCAACAGCGCGGCAATGCCGATCCACAGCATGAAAATGCCCGGCGCGACGACCTCCATCACCAGCAGGACGAAGCCGAGGACCATCCAGCTCCACGGACCGAGTTCGGAAATGATGCGATCGAACATGGCCTCAGGTCTCGCCGGGACGAACCACGGGCGGGCGGGCCTGTCGTGCTGGACTGGCGGTGCCTTCGCCCTTGAAAACTTCCCTGGCGATTTCACCAATGCCGCCGAGCGTGCCGATCAGTGAGGAAGCCTCTATCGGCATCAGCACGAGTTTGCTGTTTGTCGCTGCACCGATCCTGGTCAGCGCTTCGGTGTATTTCAGCGCGACAAAGTAGTTGAGCGCCTGCACGTCACCCTTGGAAATCGCCTCCGATACCACCTGCGTGGCGCGTGCTTCAGCCTCGGCCGAGCGCTCGCGCGCCTCGGCATCGCGGAAGGCGGCTTCCTTGCGGCCCTCGGCCTCCAGGATCTGCGATTGCTTGAGGCCTTCGGCGGCGAGGATCTGGGCGCGCTTGTTGCGCTCGGCCATCATCTGGCGGCCCATCGATTCGACGAGATTGGCCGGTGGATTGATGTCCTTGATCTCGACGCGGGTGATCTTGATACCCCAGGGGTGCGCGGCCTCATCAACGACGCGCAGCAGGCGCTCGTTGATGGCATCACGGTTCGACAACAGCTCGTCGAGGTCCATCGAGCCCATCACGGTGCGGATGTTGGTCATCGTCAAATTGAGGATAGCGTTCTGCAGGCCGGCGACCTGGTAGGCGGCCTGCGCCGCGTTGAGCACCTGATAGAAGGCAACGCCGTCGACGGCCACGGTGGCGTTGTCGCGGGTGATGATCTCCTGGGTCGGAACGTCGAGCACCTGCTCCATCATGTTCATCTTGGCGCCGATACGGTCGACGAAGGGCACGATGAGGTTGAGGCCCGGGCTCAATGTCTTGGTGTAACGGCCAAAGCGTTCGACGGTATAATTGTAGCCTTGCGGAATTGTCCGGATGCCCTTGAAAAGCACCAGCACGACAAGGGCGACAAGAACAAGAAGCGCAATATCGAAACCACTGAAACCCATTTTGGCTCTCCCCTCAAAGGCCATGTTGGACATTGCCACGCGGCCGATTCCACCAAACACTTAAGTGTGTTTCAGCAATGTTACAATCAGGTGATCACGGATTGCGGGTGCATGGACGGCGGGATCCATTCAAGCCCAGCCGGACAGCTCGCGCCGCACCATTGCCTCGATCACCGCCATGCCCTCTGCACTGTCGTTGAGGCAAGGGATGTGCGCGAACTTTTCGCCGCCGGCATGGTGGAAGGTCTCGGCCGCTTCCCTGCCGATCTCGTCCAGCGTCTCGATGCAGTCGACGGAAAAGCCCGGATTGACGATGGCGATCGATTTCACGCCTTCGCGTCCCAGTCTTTCGACCGTCTTGTCGGTGTAGGGCTGCAGCCATTCCTGCGCGCCGAAGCGCGACTGGAAGGTGGTAATCAGCTTGTTCTCATCCCAGCCGAGCTTTTCGCGCAGCAGCCGCGTCGTCTCCAGGCAATGCGCCTGGTAGGGATCGCCCTTGTCGGAGTAGGATTTCGGAATACCGTGATAGGAGGCGATGACGATTTCCGGATCGAAGTCGAGGCTCGCCAGATGCCCTTCGATCGAACGGGCGAGCCCCTCGATATAGGCCGGCTCGTTGTAATAGGGGGGCACGCTGCGAATGGCCGGGGCGCGGCGCATCTTCATCAGCGCGCGAAACAACTGGTCGTTGGCGGTCGCAGTCGTCGTCGCCGAATATTGCGGATAGAGCGGGAAAGACAGGATGCGGTCGCAGCCTTGCTCGACCAGTCTGTTGGCCACGCTCTCGGTCGAAGGGTTGCCGTAGCGCATCGCCCAATCGACGATCACATGGGATAAATCGCCGAGCGCAAGCCCGAGTTTCTCGGACTGGGCACGGGTATAGGTGCGCAGCGGCGACTCGTTGCGCTCCCGGTTCCATATCCTGGCATAGTTGGCGCCCGACTTCTTCGGCCGGGTGGTGAGGACCAGGCCGTAGAGGATCGGATACCAGACCGCCTTGTTGAGTTCGATGACGCGCGGATCGGACAGGAATTCCCTGAGATAGCGCCACATCGGCTTGAAGTCGGTGCCGTCCGGGGTGCCGAGATTGATCAGCATGACACCGACCTTGCCTGTCCCGACCGGAGGGTGTCCTGCCGGGAGCGCGCCGGCGGTCGTTTCGGCTTTGCTTTCAGCAGGGTTGGCAAGCGTCATGGGGTTCTCCAACACCGCGAAACCAGCGGTGCCGCGGCGAAGGTAGCGATGCCGCGCCGGTTTTCAAATGCAGCGTCTGGCCGCACCTTATCCCAGAAATGCAGCACCCGCCCGGTTTGCCGGGCGGGTGCATTGCGTTCCTGCGGCCGGATTACTTCGAGGCCGCCGGGATAGTCAAGGTTGCGCCGACCGGCAGCCGGCGTGGCTCGTAGGCTTTGTTGGCATCGAAGATCATTTTCCATTTGGTGCCGTCGCCATAGGCCTTCACCGCGAGATCCCAATAGGTATCGCCGGCGACGATTACATGGCTGCTTTCGGCCGGTGCCGGCTCAGCCGGCTTGGCGGGCTCGGCAGGTTTTGCCGGCTCACTTGGGGCCGGTTCACTCGGGGCCGGCTGACTCGGGGCCGGCTGACTCGGGGCAGGCGCCGTCTCGGCCGGTTTGGCCGGTACAGCCGGAGCAGGGGTGGCCGGAGCCGGTGTGGCCGGAGCCGCAGGTGCCGCCGGCTGGGCCGGCTCGGCGGGTGCGGGGGCCGCCGGCGCGGTTTCAGCCGGGACGGCCGGTGGTGTTTTGGAAATGTCGCCGGAGCCGGCCGGCATTTCGGGCATTGCCGGCTCAGCAGGCTTTATCGGCGCTGTCTCAGCAGGTTTTGGCGGTTCGGCCGGGTTGGCTGGTTCCGCGGCCGGGGCTCCGGTCGCGGCGATCTCGGTGATGCGGCCGTCGAGCTTCGGCGTATAGGGCCGGTGCGCGCCGAGGTAATCGGCGACGACCTGTTCCAGCCCCGGGCCGTAATCATAGGCGTTCTTGGCCTTCTCGGCGAATACCTTGTAGCCGTCACCGCCCTGGCGGACATAGTTGTTGGTGGCGACCAGATAGTCCTTGTCCGGTTTGATCGGCGTCCAGGCGCCGCCTTCCATGACCTCGACCGATTTGACGCGTCCATTAGGCGGCGCCGATTTGTCGAACGCATATTTCAGGCCGGCAACCTGCGGGAAGCGCCCGGCGCCGTCCTCGACCTGGCTGAGGCCGCTTTCGAGGCCGGCAACCAGATCCTTGCCGGTGATCTGGAAGGTCGCCAGCGTGTTCTGAAACGGCAGCACAGTGAGAACCTCGCCCATGGTGACGGTGCCTTGGTCGATCGAGGCGCGCAAGCCGCCGCCATTCGAGATGACGATCTCGACACCTTGGCCCTTGACCCGGTCGAGGACGGCGTCGGAGACCAGATTGCCCATCTCGCATTCGCGGGCGCGGCAGTTTTCGCGGCTGCCGTCGATCGCCTTGGTGGTCTCGGCGACTTCCTTGTTCTTCAAAGCCTCGATCGGGGCGCCGAGTTCCTTGATGCGGGCAAGCACGGCGGGGTCGGGCGTGATCGATTTGTCGAGATGAATGGGATCGCCGCTTGCCTCTTTGACGACGCCATTGTCGTCGAAGACGACCTTGAACTCGCCGAGATATTTCGAATAGGACGCCGCCTGCACGACCGGCACTTTGTAGCCGTCCGGATTGTCGACCATCGTCGGATAAGGGCCTTCCGCCTTGGGGTCGGTGTTGGACAGCAGCGAGTGGCTGTGGCCGCCGACCACCACGTCGACGCCCGGGATCTTGGCGATCAAGTCGCGTTCTCGCTTGTAGCCGATATGGGTGACCGCGATGATCTTGTTGACGCCCTCTCGCTTCAGTTTCTCGACCTCGGCGGTGATCGACTTGACGTCGTCCTCGATGGCGATGTTCGGGCCAGGCGTGGCAAGCTCCGGCGTGTCGTTGGTGACCGCGCCGACGATGCCGATCTTCTGGCCGCCGACCTCGACCACGATCGACGGCTTGACGCGGTCGCCGAGCTTGGATTGCGCATTGGCCTTCACATTGGCGCCGAGCACCGGAAACTGGATCATGTCGAGGAACGGCGCCAGCGCCGACTCGCCATCGTCGAACTCATGGTTGCCGACCACCTCGGCATCGAATTTCATCTGGTTGAGGAATTCGCCTTCGGTCTTGCCCTTGTAGGTCGTGTAGAAGAGCGAGCCCTGGAAATTGTCGCCGGCGCTGAGCAGCAGCACGTTCTGGCCTTGCAGCTTCTTGCGCTCCTGCGCGATCGCGGTGACCAGGCGGCCGGCGCCGCCGACGCATTCGCCCTTGGTCTCCTCCTCGGCCGAGCAGGTCGATTCATACTTGTTGTTGCTCTCGATGCGGCTGTGCCAGTCGTTGATGTGCAGGATGTTCAGCGTGTAGTCGGCAAAGGATACGCCTGCCGACAGGCCAAGCGCCGATGCCGACAGCGCGGCGATGGCAGCGATCTTCTTCATTCTCGTCTCCCGGATAACTTGAGTACAGCGCCGCGCGTCATTTGGGACGCGCAAAGTACCAATTTTATTTTGCGCATGATCCTTTCCGAAAATCGACTCCGATTTTCGGGGTCATGCGCAGACGCGTTTAAAGCTCTTGTTTGACTGGGATGTAACAGCCCTCTCGGGCCATGTTCACATCGCGTTTCAGTCGATGCAAGCGGAAATCGGCATCAGCTTTGCCGGCGTAAAAAGGCTTTGCCGGCGTAAAAAGCGGCGGCTTGAAGCCGCCGCCCTTTTGCAAAGTCAATTCGGAATCGGATTTCAGGTGCGCCTGGTCAGCACAAAATTCTGCCCGCTCGCGCTGGTGCAATTGAGCTGGCTTGTGGAGACCATCAGGCAGTTGAAGCTGATCGGCGTCTGGCGGATCAGCGAAGTGCCATGGATCTCGACCGAGGTGCCGCCGGTCATGGTGTAGCTGCCATCGGCAAGCTTCTGGCCGGTGTCGGTTGCGACGGTCGCGAAGCTGCCGCCCTTGAAGGTGGACAAGCCCGTGCCCTGCGCGTCGATCCAGGAGCCTTCAACCCCTTTGGCCGTGATCACCGGCGGCTCGCCTGGGCCGGTTGTGGTGCAGGCCGCCAACGCGACCGTAGCGGCCGCGGCAATGCCAGCCGAAAGCAGTCTTTGCGCGATCGTCATCTTCAAAATCCTCTCCTCTCGCATCGGCCCGAAAATCGATCCGATTTTCGGAAAGCACGATGCTCACATTCAAAGTGCTAGAGCGTACTTTGTGCGTCCAAATGGACGCACGTCGCTCTAGGCCGCTCCTCTTCAATCGCCCGATTTCCGGGCGATTGCAAGCTGGCGGAGTGTCGACGCAACGCTGCTATCGAACGAGGATGTTGCGGAATTGCCACGGGTCTTTGGTGTCGAGGTCCTCGGAAAACAGACCAGGTCGATTGTCGAGCGGTGTCCAGTCGGTATAATAGCTCCTGACCGGCCCGAGATATGGGTTCTGCACGTCGAGGCAGCGCTTGTAATCCATCTCGTCGGCTTCGACGATGCCGGCCTCGGGATTTTCCAGCGCCCAAACCATGCCGGCCAGCACCGCCGACGTGACCTGCATGCCGGTGGCGTTCTGGTAGGGCGCCAGCTTGCGCGCCTCGGCCAGCGACAACTGCGAGCCGTACCAGTAGGCGTTCTTGGCGTGACCGTAGAGCAGCACGCCGAGTTCGTCGATGCCATCGACCAGTTCGTTTTCGTCGAGCACGTGATGCACGGGCTGAGCCTCGCCGGCGGCACCGAACATCTCGTGCAGTGACAGCACGGCGTCGTTGCATGGATGATAGGCGTAATGGCAGGTCGGCCGGTACTGCACCTTGCCCTTCTTGCCGCGCAAGGTGAAGAAATCGGCAATTGAAATCGCCTCATTATGCGTCACCAGGAAGCCGTATTGCTGACCGGGCGTCGGGCACCATGTGCGCACGCGCGTGTTGGCGCCGGGCTGCTCCAGAAAGATCGCGGCCTTCGAGCCGTTCTTGTGTTTTTTGGCGTTCTTCGGCATCCACGTCTCATGCGTGCCCCAACCGAGCTCGGCCGGCTGCAGGCCTTCCGAAATGAAGCCTTCGACCGACCAGGTGTTCCAGAACACGTTCATCGGCTTGGGTTTCTTGGTGCGCTGGGTGTCGCGCTCGGCGATATGGATGCCCTTGACGCCGGCTTTCTTCATCAGCCTGGCCCAGCCTTCGCGATCGTGCTGCGCGGGCTCCGAGAAATCGAGGCCAAGATCTGTGGCGAGGTTGACCAGCGCCTGCTTGACGAACCACGAGACCATGCCCGGATTGGCGCCGCAGCACGAGATCGCCGTGGTGCCGCCTGGGTTCTTCGCGATTTCAGTACGCACCGTCTCGCGCAGCGCATAGTTGGTGCGTGAGGCATTGTCGGCCTTTTCGTCGAAATAAAAGCCGAGCCAGGGCTCGACCACCGTGTCGATATAGAGGACGCCAAGCTTGCGGCAGAGCTTCATGAGTTCGAGCGAGGAAGTGTCGACCGACAGGTTGACGCAAAAGCCCTGGCCGCCGCCATTGGTCAAAAGCGGTGTCAGCAGCTTCTTGTAGTTCTTCTTGGTCACCGCGTCCTGCATGAAGGTGATGCCGCGCTCGTCGAGCAATTTGCGGTCGGTGTCGCGCGGGTCGATGACCGTCATGCGCGACTTGTCGAATTTGAAATGGCGCTCGATCAGCGGCAGCGTTCCCCGTCCGATCGAGCCGAAGCCGATCATCACCACAGGGCCGGTGATCTCACCGTAAACGGGCCAGTTTTCATTCACCATTTATCGATTACTCCCTCAAAAAACGCTTCGGAACAGCGGCTTGGCCGCGGCGCGACAAACCATAGATCATTGTCACAATAAAGCGAAAATCGGACGGCCGGCGTTACGCCGCGCCATCCCGGCTACGGCTCGACCAGACTTGCAAACTCCGGCTTGAAGAGGGCACGTGCCTCGGAGACCGGCAGTTCCAGCAGATCGTCGGCGCAGGCCTGGATGGCATGCGGCAGGGTCTGGAGCCCGAACACCAGAACCTGCTTGTCGCCCTCGCGCCAGAGGCTGGCAGCCAAATTTTCGTCGATCAGATCGTCGATGCCGCATTCGGCTTCGTGATCAATATCGGTCTGATCGCTCGGTTTCTTGCGCCGCTGCTTGACGAAGGAGGCGAGGGAAGGACCGGGCTTGCCATCTATCGTATCCAAGAAAATGTCCTGAAGGCCGAGCAGGACGCCGCGCCGCACATCCATGATGTAGGCGTCCGAATAGTTGGTCGGATGCGCTCCGCCGCAGAAGATGCTGCCGGACTCCCGCCAGCTCATCAGCCGCGGAGTCAGCGAGGTCACTTCGAATGTGCTGTCCTCATAGCCGCCGAGTGTGCCGCCGTTCACACCGTCAATCGGCCCGCCTTCGTTGAAACCGGCATATTGCGCCGCCACGCAGCCCAGTGCGCCGATGTTGGCGCGCCAGTGCCTGTCTTGCAGCAGAGCGTTCGCGGCCTCGATTGGAACGTCGCCGGACAGTTCGACAATGCGCGGCGTGGCAAATTTGGTGCGGGGGTCGACGACATAGCGGTAGGTTGCGTCCGGCCAACCAGTCGTCTTGCCGTTATCGAGCTGAGTGTCCACCCGCAGATAGTCATAAGGGGACGTTTCCATGGTGAGCGGCGTGTCATTGCCGAAGAACTTCATGAAGCTGAAATCGTAGAGATCGAGCGGGCTGCTGGGCTCGTTCTCGGTCACCTGCCGACTTGCGACCCGTTCCAATCTGAGCGGCAGCGCGCTCTTTCCGTTGCAGCTGCCTTCAAGGGTTTTGCCGTTACTGGATGAGGCCAGGCGCCAGACGGCGGCAATCGGCGCAGCCTTTCCGTCATCGCAATTGTCGGCGCCGCATGCCTCCTCCTCGGCCAGTTCGAACTTGCTGCCCTTTGAGACCGGGGCCTGCAGCGGGATGTCGACGCCCCTTCGAGCGGTAGAAATAGCGGCCGGCCAGCGGGCCGCCGGGCGCGGCGGGGTCGCCGGTGAATTCGACGACGATATCGCTCTTTCCAAGCTTGCCGGCATAAGTCACCGGCTCCGCCTCGGCTGCTGTCGACAGTACCAGGATCGCGGCCATTAACGTGACCGGCCTGCTAAGATGCTGGATCATTTTTCCCCCAAGCCGCAAGTTACAGCTGTCTTGCGCCAGCAGTCACGGTCGGCTGTCAGGCCCTTATAGTCAAGTTGTGCCTCGTCCCGCACCTGAGGCTGCTCAGCGAAAAGACACGGCGAGCGCCGCCCCTGGTGCGGATGGCGCATCCGCCCGTTTCAGCGGGTTTTTGTCCTCGGCGCGGCTGTGGAGGCTCGAACCACCAGTTCTACCGGCAGAACGACTTGGCGGGGGGCTTCATTGTCAAGGACCATTCGGGCGGCAAGCCGGCCTTTTCCGATCACGTCTTGTGCGACAGTGGTCATCGGAGGCGTGGTGCGTGCGGATTCAGCGGTGCCATCGAAGCCGACGACCGACACGTGGCCCGGCACGTCTATGCCGCGGCGAACCGCCTCGTCCAGGATCGTGATCGCCTGCCAGTCCGACATGGTCAGGATCGCGGTTGCTTCAGGCGCCCTGTCGAACACCACTGCTCCGGCAGATGGCTCGCCCGGGATCGTCTCGATGATCGGGACATCGTCGATCGACAAATTCGCCTCCGCCAAACCCTGTTTGAAACCGTCGAGCCTTTCATCGTCGAGCGGGAAGCCGGCCAGAAGCGGGCGCGTTGCCTTTCCGGGCATGTGGACAATCGGCGGGCCGGGAGACCGGCGCACCGAAAGGATGGCAAAATGCCGGTGCCCCAGCCCGGTCAAGTGCCGGACGGCAGCAACCGCGCCACTCCTGCCGTCGATCTTTATCGAATTGATGTCGGGACCTGCGTCGCTTTCGAGAATGACGAAGGGCAGACGGCGTCTCTGGACCGAAATTATGAGACCAATGTCGGCGCTGTGACCAAGGATAAAGCCGTCAACCAGGGCATCGCGGATGCTGGCGAAGCGCGTGTTGTCGGTGCCGTTTACAAGGCTGAGCGTCGTTCCAGCCTCGTCGCAGGCGAGCGAAACGCCGAGCACCAGCTCGCGGCCGTATGGGCTTCTCATCACTTCGGAGATGGCGTAGGCGCCAGGCGGCATGAACCCGATGGCATTGAACTTGCCGTCCCGCAGCAATCGTCCTTTCGGATCGGGGCCGCCAAACCCGAGCGCTCGCGCGGCCGCTTCGACGCGCTCGCGCAATTCGGGCCTGACCAGCTCCGGCCGGTTGAAGACGTTGGAGACAGTCCCCCGGGAAACTCCGGCAGCCTTGCCGACATCGGCTAGGGTGGGCATTGGCGATTCACTCGTTTTCCCTGAGGTAGACCATTTTTTGGAGCGCTCCAAGAATTTTAATGACTCAAAACCAAAATAGGGGGATCGTGCTCCTTGGAGCGCTCCAAGAGCATATACTGAGGGTGTTTCTGCGACTGAGACACCGAGAATCGTCACATGGCATGGTCGCAGCTGCCAATGCCCAAGGAGAGGATGATGGCAGAAACCGATGCTTTTCCAGCCTCGCTCGTAGGCAAGACTTTCGACTGCGTTTTCGGCCCCTTCGTACCGCGGCTGACGTTTCTTTCGCCGCAGGAATTGCATATCCAGGCGTCGATCGGGACCACCGAAATCGACGAGGTGGTCAAGGTCGGCCTGACCAGCGTGCGTCCGAATCTGGTGCTCGCGAACTGGACGGAGCAGAGCGGCAATTTCATTGTGCAGTTGCAGGATCACGAGAATGGGATCGTCCATAATTATGCGCGGCTGGCCGATGGGCAGCTCTTCTGTGCTCAGGGCGCCATTCAAGCCGTTCCGGCGTGAGGGGAGGAAAATGCGATGGAACTCGCTTATGACAGTCATCTGCTTGCTCGAATTCTGCTGAGCGTCGCGACCGTGGGTTACGGTGTAGCGACGATCAAAGCCGACTTGAACGCCACCCACGCCACCAATCCACTGTGGACTCCCCATGCCCGGTTTCACGTCGTCTGGCAGGTGCTGAGCTATACCGGGGTGGCGCTGATTGCCCTCGGACTCATCTGGATCAAGGGGCAACTCGAAGCCGAGCGGCTCTATCTCGCCGGCGGATTGGCCGCGGCCATGTATGGGGCATTCTTCGCGGCCATGCTCTCGCGGCCGATCTATGGTGGCGTGCTGTATGACGAGAACGGCTACCCGCCGTTCCGGCCGCCGTTTGGACCGGCGGGCTGGCGGTGGGATGTCAACGTCACCGTCTTTACCGCGATGTCGGCGATCCTGCTGCTGGGCCTGGCTGCGATTTAGGGCAATTCCGGGAAAAGTGTGAGACGGTTTTCCGTCCGGAATTGCGCAAGAACAAAGAGGTGGAGCGGTTCGGCGTTTCCGTGAAACGATGAACTGCTCTAGGACAGCGCCAGCGCCCTAAGCCACGCGACCAGCCGGTCACGATCGGCGGTCATCCCCTTGTAGTCGAGCTGGGCCTCGTCCAGCGCGAGAAGTTGTTCGGCCAAGGACGCTGCGAGCGCCGCACGGTCGCGGTGGCGCTCCAGCACGGCGAGCGGGTCGAGATGGATGCGGATGGTGAAGAGTACGTCGCCCGAAACGGGGAGCTTTCTCAGCGTCTGCCGCTCGACGCGGATAAAGGCATGGGCGTCGATGTCACCGTCCGGGAATCTCGACGGGCGACTGCTGGCGCGGTCGATGCGTTCGACATTGGAGAGCGGATGGTAGAGCGCGTCGCCCGCCTGGATCGACCAGTTGTAGCGCTCGACGGCTTGGCCCTGGAGGCCGTCGAACATGCGGTTGATGAGATCGGCCGGGCGTGTGCCTGGACCGAAACCCGGTACCGGCGCGTGGATCTGCTGCAGCGGCTTGCCGAATTTTTCGGTCAGCGACCATGACGAGGGGAAGCAGAGCGAGCCGGCCGCCAGACGCCAGCCGCTCTCGTCGCGGCGCATCAGGATCAAATCCTCCTGGACGAGCAACGAGGCCGCGACAAGCGGCGCATCGCTGAAAGAAGCTGCGGTGCCTGAGCCTACAAGACTGTCGGTGCCGCCGATCACCACGATCCCGTTGTCGGTACGCCTGTGGGTCCCAGGAAAGTTCGCCGCCAGATGCGCACCGAGCAGATCGAGCACTTCGCGTTGGGCGTCGCGTGTGGCTTGCTCCTCGACAAAAACCTTGTCTGGAATTTCGGCATAAAGCCGGCGTTTCTCGGCAAGATAGGGCAGCAGATATTCGTCGATCTCGATCCATCTATCTAGATTGAGCGGCTTCAGCCCGATGGTGAACAGTTTCGACGAGCCGTCATAGGGTGTGTGGGTCGGTGGGCGGAAACTCATGCTTCTTTGTAGGCTTCCAGTGCGGCGGCGGCCATTCTCGCCGTGAATTCGGTGATTTCGTAATCGGCGGCGCCTGCCTTGGCGAAGGGATCGTCCGCCAGTCTGGCATCGAGCACGTCGTGTGGACCGCGCGCGATGATGATGCCGCCGGTCCTCGGCCGCTTCGGCCCGGAGGCGACAAAAATGCCTTCCGCATAACAGGCCTTCAGCCACTCGACATGCGCTTGCTGCAGGCTATCGATCTCGGTCAGCGGCACCGTATACTTCAGCGAAACCACGAACATTGTTGTCTCCCGATGCTTCAGCCCAGCCGCGCCGGGATCAATCCGCGCAGCGAGTTGCCGACGAACAGCGCCTTGGCCGATTTCAGTTCGCTCCATGTGTAGATTGCTTCGCGGGCGCGGCCTTGATCCAGCAGTTCGCCGCGCAGGACGCCAGGCAGCAGGCCGCAATCGAGCCGCGGCGTGGCCAGCACGCCGTCGCCGAATTCGGCAAAGACATTGGTGATCGTGCCCTCGCAGATTTCGCCGCGCTCATTGGCGAGCAGCACCTCGTCGGCCCGGCCGGCGAGATATTCGGCGCGGGCGCGCGTATAGATTTGTCGGCGGCTGGTCTTGTGGCGCAGCAGCATATCGCTCGAATCAAGCCGCACGCGCGCCAGCTGCACGGTCCAGACCTTGTCTGCGGCGAGCGGCGCGTAGGGCTGCACCGAAACCGCTACATCGCCCTTGCGCGACAGGACGAGGCGAGTGCGCAACGCAATGTGCTGGCGGCCCACCGCATTCATCAGCGCTTCACCGACCCGTTGCGGGTCGCAGCCGAAGCCGAGTTCGTCTGCCGAGCCGTAAAGCCGCGCGAGATGGCGGTCGAAACGGAGGAAACCCGAGCCGGGTTCCCAGCGCATTGTTTCGATCAGTTCGAAATCGGCAGTGTTCCCGTCGCGAAACGGGCTTTCAGCAGACACTCCTGGTACTCCTCTTCGGCTGTCGAATCGAAGACGACGCCACCGCCGACATTGTAGACTGCCTCGCCATTGGCAAAGAGCGAGATGGTGCGGATCGCCACCGAAAAGCGCATCCGGCCGCCGGGGGCGATCCAGCCTATGGCGCCGCAATAGACATCGCGCGGGCCACCTTCCAGCTCGCGCAGGATCTCCATGGCACGGATCTTCGGCGCGCCGGTGATCGAACCGCAGGGGAACAGCGCGGCGAAAATCTGGCGGATGGCGAGGCCGGGCAAAAGTTTCGCCCGCACGCGGCTCACCATCTGGTGGACCGTCGGGTAGCTCTCGATGCGGAAAAGCTCCGGCACATCGAGCGTGCCAACCTCGCTGATCAGTGAGATGTCGTTGCGCAGGAGATCGACGATCATCCGGTTCTCGGCCTGGTTCTTCTCGTCGTTGCGCAAGAACGCTTTCAGGCGATCGTCCTCCGCCTTGGTGGCGCCGCGCGGCGCAGTGCCTTTCATCGGATGCGTCTCGATCATGCCTTCCGCGTCGACCTCGAAGAACAGTTCCGGCGAACGCGACAAGACGATCGGATCGCCAAGCGCGACCAGCGCCCCATACTTCACCGGCTGGCGTTCGGTCAGCGCGTTGAAGGCGGCCAGCGGATCGCCCGACCATTGCGCGTGGACCGGAAAGGTCAGATTGCCCTGGTAGCAGTCGCCCTTGCGGATGTGGTCATGCAGCCTGGCAAAGCGTTTGGCGTAGTCGTCCGAGGACCAGGCCGCCTTAGCGTCGAAAATCGGGCCGTTGGTAGCCGGCAGATCGCCTGGCGCGACCGTCTCTTCGACCGGCGGGTCGAACACGCCGAGGCAGAAAAGCGGTGCGCGGCGGCCGGCTGGCAGTAGCGGAACGAGCTTGGGCTCGAGCAGGTAGCCGGCCTCGTAGGAGAAATAGCCGGCCAGCCATTTGCCGCCATCATGTGCAGCCTGCGCGGCTTCAAGCGCCGGCAAAAAGTCCGCCTCGCCATGCGCCGAGATGATCTCGGCCGGCCGGTCGAAAACGAGCTGACGCGCGGTCTCGTCGTTCCGGAAAATTGCAAAGGGCAGGGGCAGGGACATAAGGCTCGGATGCTGCGGTCACCAGCGATCGATCTATATGGGGGCTCGACCGTGCGCAATCGAGGGAACGGCGTCTCAAGACGCAAAGGCGCGGCGGGGCAAAAACAAAAGCGGCGCCCGAGAGCGCCGCCTTGTTCCAAATGCCGCCTTGCGATGGATCAGGTGTTGCTGGCTTCCCCCGCGGTCGGGAAGCGGCGCGCAAATTCCTTTTCGTCGCCGGCGGCAAGCAGTTTCGCCTGCTCGATCCAGCGTTCACGTTCGATGCGGCCGTCGAAATTCAACGTCGCCTCGATCCGCCTGACATCGTCGGGCGTCCAGGCGGCGATCTGGGCATAGGTCGTGACCCCAAGCCCTTTGAGCAGCCGCTCGTTGGTCGGGCCGATGCCGATCAGGCGACGCAGATCGTTGGCTTTGCCCGCCGCTGCGGTCGTTGCGTTGCCGGTCGCGGCTTTCTTTGCCGCCGGCGCAGCCTTGCTTGCCGCTGGCGCAGGCTTTTTTGCCGCTGGCGCAGTCTTGGGTGCGGCGCTCGCTTTCGATGCAGCCGGCTTCGGCGTTGCCGTTTTCGCCGCACTTGTGCGTGGCGCGGTCGCAGCCTTGGCCGTTGCAGATTTCTTCGGCGCCGATTTGGCCGGCGCGGATGTCGACATCAGGGTTGACGGTGCCTGCATCGCCGCCTTGGTCGCGCCGGCCTTGGCGGCTGGCGCCTTGGCTGTTGCCGCCTTCGCGGTTGGCGCCTTGGCGGCCGGCGCCTCGCCCAGCCGCCGCTCGAGGTCGGCGCGGGCGCGGCCGCATGCATCCAACTCACCGGTCAGACGGTCGCTATCGGCCCGCAATCTGTCGCGTTCGCTGCGCGTGCGGTCGAGATCGCCGCGCAAACTGTCGAGTTCGCCACGCAGGCGTCCCCAAATGAACCAGCCAACCAACACACCTACCAGGAACGCCAGGAGCATGTAGAAAAAAGTGCCCATTGTCTTTCTCTCTCCAGTCCGATCCGTCCGCCCTGGCCTGTGGAGCCATGACCTCGGCGAAGGACCATTCGATGGTGGTTCCGCAATTTGCAGAACAGCCGGCTTCGATCGAGCTGTCGGCGACCGGTTTGCCCCTGGCCAACAACCGTTGTCGCATCCGCCGACGCGCCATGACCGGTCGGGACTTTCCGACCGGATCCATTCGTGCCCGGCTGAGCTTGAGGGCGGACGCTATCATACAGCTTACGGGAATCTAACGGAAAACTTCCATGGAAAGTTATTTAAGAACAAATATCCAAGACAAGAATAGAACCATCGTCAATATGCATTGCAGCTAAACTGTTCTGGAAAACCCGGTCACCCGGTGTTGCGCATCACCCAGTGTTGCGCATCACTTGTCCAGTGCTTCCAGCTCGTCGATCAGTCCGCTGATCACACCAAGCCCGATCTGCCAGAAGGCAGGGTCCGCCGCGTCAAGGCCGAACGGCGCCAGAAGCTCGGAATGATGCTTGGTGCCGCCGGCGCGCAGCATGGCAAAATATTTCTCCTGAAAGCCGCGCTCGGCGTTCTGGTAGACCGCGTAGAGCGAGTTCACCAGGCAATCGCCGAATGCATAGGCATAGACGTAGAAAGGCGAGTGGATGAAGTGCGGGATATAGGTCCAGAAAACCTCGTACCCCTCGCGTAGCTTGATCGCCGGCCCGAGGCTTTCCGCCTGCACTTCCAGCCAGAATTGGCCGAGCTTGTCGGAGGTCAATTCGCCGCTCTTGCGCTCGGCATGCACCTTGCGCTCGAACTCGTAGAAGGCGACCTGGCGCACGACCGTGTTGATCATGTCCTCGACCTTCTGGGCGAGCATGGCCTTGCGTTCGCGCTTGTCGGTGGTCTGCTCGAGCAACGAGCGAAAGGTCAGCATTTCGCCGAACACCGATGCGGTTTCGGCCAGCGTCAGCGGCGTCGACGCCATCAGGGCGCCCTGGCCGCCGGCCAGCACCTGGTGCACGCCGTGGCCGAGCTCGTGCGCCAGCGTCATCACGTCGCGCGGCTTGCCCATGTAGTTGAGCAACACATAAGGATGCGCCGAAGGCACGGTCGGATGGGCGAAGGCACCAGGCGACTTGCCGGGTCTCACCGGTGCATCGATCCAGTTGCGGTCGAAGAAAGTTCTGGCGATCTCCGCCATGTCGGGTGAAAAGCGCTGATAGGCGGAAAGCACGGTGTTCTTGGCCTCGTCCCAGCCGATGACCGCCTGCGGGGTCTCCGGCAGGGGCGCGTTTCGGTCCCAATGGTTCATCACGTCCATGCCGAGCCAGCGCGCCTTCATCGCATAATAGCGATGCGACAGGCGCGGATAGGCGTCGCGAACCGCCGCGGCGAGTGCGTCCACCACGCTGCGTTCGACGCGGTTGGCGAGATGGCGGGAATCGGCAATGTCCTCGAAGCCCCGCCAGCGGTCGGAGATCTCCTTGTCCTTGGCCAGCGTGTTGGTAATCAGCGTGAAGACGCGCAAATTCTTGCGGAAAGTTGCGGCCAGCGCTTCGGACGCCCGGCGGCGCACCTCGCCGTCGGCGTCCTGCAGGCGATTGAGCGCCGGCTCAAGCGTCAACTCCTCGCCGTCGAGGCCGAAGCGCAAATCGGTCATCGTCTCGTCGAACAGGCGGTTCCAGGCCCCGCGCCCGGTGATCGACTTTTCGTGGAAGAGTTGCTCGATGCGGTCTTCGAGCTGATAGGGTTTGTCCTTGCGCAGATCGAGCACCCAGGGCCGGTAGTGGGCGAAGGCCGGATCGGCGGCGAGTGCGTTTTCGATCGCGCCATCGTCGATGAGGTTCAGCTCGAGCGCGAAAAACAGCAGGTGCGCGCTGGCATCGGTCATCTTTTCCTGGATGTCGCCATAGAGCTTGGCGCGCTGCGGATCCGACGTGTTGCCGGCATAGACAAGCCCGGCATAGGAGACGATCCGGCCGATCAGCTCCTCCAGCGCTTCATAGGCCTGGAGCGCCTCGCCCAGCCTGCCGGCGCTGCCACGCCCGGCCTCGGCGGCGAGCGTGCCTTTCCAACGGCTCTCGAAGGCGATGGCATCGGCGGCGGCCTTGGCGATGTCGCGCTTCAACTCGGGCGCTTCCATGCCCGAATAGAGATCGGCCAGATTCCATTCCGGCAGGTCGCCAAGCTCCGCCACGCCCTGACCGGACGCCGCCGCCAGCTTTCGAGCAAAAACCATGCGCATTGCCGATCCTTCCAGACACGAAAATTCGAGGAAACGAGAAGCCGGTCAAATCCTAAGGAATTCATTCACCGGGTTTTTTGAAAGCTTATTTAGAACCCTGTGCCAAGATGATCCATAGGGCGCATTCTTGGGCGGGCACGGTCGGATCAGTCATGGCAGCTTCCATACTCATAGTCGATGACGATCCGGTGCAGCGCAGGCTGCTCGAGGCGGCGGTGACGAAATTCGGCCACACCGCGATCGTCGCCGATGGCGGCGAGGCCGGTCTCGATGTTGTCGACGGGCCTAATGCGCGCGACGTCTCGGTGGTCATCCTCGACCTGATGATGCCGGGCCTCGATGGCATCGGCGTGCTGAAGGCAATGCGCGAGCGCGGCATCCACATTCCCGTCATCGTGCAGACCGCCCAGGGCGGCATCGAAACCGTCGTTTCGGCAATGCGTCACGGCGCCTTCGACTTCGTCGTCAAGCCGGCCTCTCCCGACAGGCTGCAGGCGTCGATCGGCAATGCCCTCAAGGTCGAAGCGCTCGAAGGCGAAGTGAAGCGCTCGTCACGGCAGCGCGGCGGCCATCTGACGTTCAAGGACATGATCACTCACAGTCCGGCGATGGATCGGGTGATCCGGCTCGGCCGCAAGGCGGCGGCGTCCAACATCCCGATCCTGATCGAGGGTGAATCCGGCGTCGGCAAGGAACTGGTGGCGCGCGCCATCCAGGGCAGCGGCGACCGCCGCTCGAAACCCTTCGTCACCGTCAATTGCGGCGCCATCCCCGACAATCTGGTCGAATCGATCCTGTTCGGTCACGAAAAGGGCTCGTTCACCGGCGCCACCGAAAAACACACCGGCAAGTTCGTCGAAGCGCATTCGGGCACGCTGTTCCTCGACGAAATCGGCGACCTGCCGCTCGACGTGCAGGTCAAGCTGTTGCGCGCCGTACAGGACGGCGAAGTCGATCCGGTTGGCGGGCGCTCGACCGTCAGGGTCGACATCAGGCTGATCTCGGCAACCCATCGCAACCTGCTGCAGCAGGTCAAGGACGGCAAGTTCCGCGAGGATCTGTTCTATCGTCTGAACGTCTATCCGATCTTCGTGCCGCCATTGCGCGACCGTCGCGACGACATTCCCCATCTGGTCGAGCACTTCATGGAGAAGGTGGCGCCCGCCGATCCGCGCCACCGTCTGCGAGGCATCTCGGCTGCGGCGCTCGCCATGCTGCAGGCCTATGACTGGCCGGGCAATATAAGGCAGCTCGAAAATGCCGTCTTCCGGGCTTCGGTGCTCGCCGAGGGCGACATGCTGACCGAAGAAGAGTTCCCGCAGATCCGGGCGCAGGTCGAGGGCACGGTCAATCTCGATGCGGATATCGCCTCGCCAGCTTCAGGGGGGCCAGCTTCAGGGTGGCCAGCTTCCGGATTGGCTTCGGGCAGCCTGCCGCGTGATAACGTCCCGGCCGCCGTCGGCGCCGCCGCGGCCGAGCCCGACGCGCCGGCCAGACCCCGCTTCGGCACGCTGCGGGCGCTCGACGAGCGCGGCAATGTGCGTGCGCTGGCCGATGTCGAGCTCGAAATGATCAAGCTCGCCATCGACCACTACAACGGCCAGATGAGCGAGGTCGCCCGCCGCCTCGGCATCGGCCGGTCGACGCTCTACCGCAAGCTCAAGGAATACGGCATCGACCCGGAGACCGGCCGTGTCGAGAGGCTCGCTTCCTGAGTCACAGGGCCAAGCCGGTTCTCATCCGGACATCATTCCAGGCAACTGAGTCTCGTAATGACGTGTTCGCCGCAATGTTCACGTATTAAGGCGGACGGTAACAGATCGTGTTTCGAGCTGGCGCCAAAACATGATCTAAACCAGCGGTTTACCAAGATCTCCTGCGCAATATTTTTGGCGGTATATCGCCACGGTGTTACCGCATTTCGGCTTCAATAAGCGATGATTAACCATTAGGATCGATATTCGGATGCACATCTAACGCATCCGTTTGGTCAAATCCGGGGACAAAACGGCAGCCTGCAAGGCCTTTTGATTTGAACAGAATCGAACGACACAAAAACGGGCGGCATTATCACATGAGCGTCTGGCCGAGATGGCTGGCAGCGGTGATTGTTGCCGTCGGGTTCCTTGCAGCGGCGGCAACCGGCGCCAGCGCCGAGACACGTTCGCTGAAGCTCTATCATCTCCACACGCATGAAAAGGCGGAGATCGTCTACAAGCGCAACGGCCGCTACGATCAAGCGGGCTTGCGAAAGATCAACATCATCCTGCGCGACTGGCGTCGCAACGAGCCGACCAAGATGGATCCGCGCCTGCTGGACCTGGTCTGGGAAGCCTATCGGGAGAGCGGCGCCACCGACTATATCCAGGTCGTCTGCGGTTATCGTTCGCCGTCGACGAATTCGATGCTGCGCAGCCGCAGTAGGGGCGTCGCCGAGAAGAGCCAGCACATGCTCGGCAGGGCGATGGATTTCTACATTCCCGGTGTGCCGCTGAAGAAGCTGCGCGACATCGGCCTCAGGATGCAGGGCGGCGGCGTCGGCTATTATCCCAGCTCCGGCTCGCCCTTCGTGCATATGGATGTCGGCAATGTGCGCCACTGGCCCGGCATCAGCCGCCAGGAACTGGCGCGCGTGTTCCCCAACGGCAAGACGCTGCATGTGCCGAGCGACGGCAAGCCGCTGCCCGGTTATCAACAGGCGCTCGCCTCCTACAAGGCCCGTAAGGGCGCCGGCGCGCCGGCCATCGAACTGGCCAGCGCAAGCGGCGGTGGAAAAAAATCCCGCGGCTTCCTGGCAGCCTTCTTCGGCGGCGGCGACGACGAGGCGGACGACAGCGCCGATGTGGCGATGGCCGAGCCAGCGCCAAAGCCCCGTAACGTGAAGCCAGCGCCGTCGGCCAAGAGCAGCAATCTGCCTGGCATCGCCATCGTGGCGCCTCGGGATGCCAAGCGTGCCGAGATTCCGGAAGTCGTCGATGCTCCGGCGCCTGCGCCTGAACCGGAGAACGACACGCCGGAGACGATCATCGCGGCATTGCCGGCGCGCAGCATTCCGCTGCCGGATTTTGCTCCGCGCCCGAAGGCCGACATCGGTGCCCAGCCGCCTGAAAACGTTCCGTTCGGCGTGGCGGATGCGACTGCATCCACCGAACAGGCGGTGGCAACCGCGCAAGCGCCGGCAAGTGTGGCGTCGGCAAGTGTTCCGTTCGGCATGGCAGACGCGTCGGCTACGGCCGGCCCGGTGCAGGTCGCGGCAAACAACATTCCCGTGCCGAGCTGGCGGCCCGATCATTCGCTGCCGGCCGATCTTTCGTCGGCTGGTCTTGCGCCGCAGGACAAGCAAGTGTTGCTGGCGCTCGCGAGTGCGGCCGAGCGGAGCAACACCGCCACCGATGCATTCTCGGTATTGCCGTCGGCGCGGCCCGACAGTTCGCAGCCCGACGAGGTCAAGGCCGTTCTGGAACGGGTCAGCGCGACCGACGAATACAAGGTCGCTTCGCTTTCCGAGCAAGCATCGGTGTTCGAGGAACCGGCGAGCGACGACGCATCGAGCGACGGGGCGTCGCCGCGCAAGGCCATCGTTGCCCGCCCGGCCGGCTCCGATCCGACGGCCGTCATCGGCGCGGGCGTGAAGACCACACGCAAGGAACCCAGGGCCACCGCCCGCGACCTGAAACCCGGTCCCAAGCCGGTGGTGGTCGCTGCCGCGCCGCAGGCTGCCCGTTGGGCGCTGCACAGCGGCGAGTATGTCGCGACCGTTTCAGACGCGACAACGGCGCCGCGCTATGCTTACGACTTCGTCCGTACGGCACCGAGCGAGGTCTATACCGTGGGCTTCCAGCCGGGCAACGAGATGGCCGACGCCAACCGGTTCACCGGCAAGGCCGTCAAGTTCATGTCGGTGGCCCGCTTCCAGACCGAATAACGGCTGGGCAAATATCGTAAAGGCCGCGCTGGGCACCCCGCGCGGCTGCCGCCACCGCCGGCACTGGCTTCCTTCGTGCCGGGATGCTAATCAACTGCCAGCATTCTCCCGCTTCGTCTAATGGTAGGACAGCGCCCTTTGAAGGCGTGAATCGTGGTTCGAGCCCATGAGCGGGAACCAGCCGGCGAACCAGATCGGCAGCAGAGCCAGATCGGCAGCGGCTTTTCATGCAGAAGATGCTAGCGCCCGAGCTTGCTCGCGGCGCGCGCCAAGGCTTCGATCTCGTCCCATTTGCCGGCCTTGACCAGATCGTCCGGCGCCACCCAGGAACCGCCGACGCAGATGACGTTGGGCAGGCTGAGATAGTCGGCCGCATTCTGGCCGGTGATACCGCCGGTCGGGCAGAATTTCACGTCGGCGAGCGGCGAGGCGAAGGCCTTGAGCGAGGCGATGCCGCCCGACTGTTCGGCCGGGAAGAATTTCAGAAAGCGCAGGCCCGCTTCGCGCGCGGCCATGACCTCTCCCGGCGTGATGGCACCGGGCAGCAACGGCACTTCGCTGTCCTTGGCTGCCGCGAGAAGCTCGCGGGTGATGCCGGGGCTGACGATGAACTTCGAACCGGCGGCCGCCGCCTCGCCGAACTGGCGGGCGTCCAGGATGGTGCCGGCGCCGACGACGGCGTCTTCGACCTCGCCCGCCACCCGGCGGATCGCCTCCAGCGCGTCGGCGGTGCGCAGCGTAATCTCGATCGCCGGCAGGCCGCCGCGGGCCAGCGCCCGGGCCAGCGGCACCGCGTCGGCGGAATTGGCGATCTTCAGCACCGGTATGACCGGCTGGCCGTTGAGGAGCGACAGGAGCTTTTCGGTCGTGCTGGGCATTCGTCGTCTCTCCCTCTGTTGATCAAGTCGACCGGTTAGCAGAAGGCGGTTTTTCTGTCCACGAAACGCGGCGTGTCGCGATGTCACGCGTGGTGTTCGAAACCCGTCGCGAGTGGACCGCCCTCGGCTCTGCCTTGATCCGACTGTCGTGAGCGTTTAGTGGCTTGGAGATGACACTGTCCAGCCAAGCCTTCCGTGTTGCCGCGCTTTACCGCTTCGCCCGGCTCGACACCTTCGAGGCGCTGCGTGCGCCGCTCGCCGCCTTCTGTTGCGCACGCGGCATCAAGGGCACGCTGCTTTTGGCGCGTGAGGGCATCAACGGCACGGTCGCCGGCAGTGAAGCGGCTATCGCCGCGCTCATCCATCATCTCGTATCCATCGAAGGTCTCGCCGGCCTCGAGATCAAATACAGCAGCGCCGCCGCGATGCCGTTCCACCGCATGAAGGTGCGGCTGAAGCGCGAGATCGTCACCATGGGCGTGGACAATATCGACCCGGCGGCAGGTGCAGGCACCTATGTCGCGCCGGCCGACTGGAACGCATTGATCTCGGATGCAGGCACCATCGTCATCGATACGCGCAACGCCTACGAGGTGTCGCTCGGCACCTTCAAGGGCGCTGTCGATCCCGCCACCACCAGCTTCCGCGAATTCCCGGCCTGGGTCGAGCGGCATCGGCATGCGCTCGAGGGGCGCAAGGTCGCCATGTTCTGCACCGGCGGCATACGCTGCGAGAAGGCGACGGCCTATGTGAAGTCGCTTGGCTTCGAGGACGTTTTCCACCTCAAGGGCGGCATTCTGAAGTATCTCGAAGACGTGCCCGCCGAACAGAGCCTGTGGCAAGGCGAATGCTTCGTGTTCGACGAGCGCGTTTCGGTATCGCACGGGTTGGTCGAAGGCGAGGCCGAACTCTGCCGCGCCTGCCGGCATCCGCTAGCCGCAGAAGACCGGCTGTCGCTGGAATATGCAACCGGCGTTTCATGCCCGCATTGCTTCGATGCCCGCTCGGAGGAGGACCGCGCCCGCTATGCCGAGCGCCAGCGCCAGGTCGAGCTGGCGCAAGCGCGCGGCGATCGTCACATCGGAAGTTAGCTTCACGTCAAGCAACTTCACGTTAAGCAACAGAGAAGCGATCGATGACCCACAGCCATGTCCCGTCGTTCTGCCGGCGTGCGACCTCGGTGGTGATCGTGCCGTCGGGAAGCCGGGTCGAGGTGAGCGCGAGGTCGCCATTGATGACAGCCGGACGCTGATCTCCGGACTGAAATTTTCGGCCGGTTGCGGTGATCTCCGCGAACAGCGTTTGGATGGCGTCGCGGCCGAACGTCAGTTGTCCGCCACCGCTGTCGATGACTGCATGCGGCTCAAAAAGCGCGGCCATGCCGTCAATGTCTCCGACCCATTGCCGTGAAATCAGGAGGCGCTCCAGTTCCTGGGGATCGCGTGCCGGTTCGCGGTCAGTCTCATCGGTCATGCCAGGCTCCTCGCAAGCGACATGCCGCGACATTACTCGAAGTCGGGGCTGGTTTCGACACATCCAAGGTCCACAGCACTGCATGTTTTTAGGGCGCGGAAGGAGGCTGCAGCACTTTGATTTCCGTGTGAAATCCCAGCAGATGTCGGTGCGAGGTCACACGTGGCAGCGGGCAAAAGGATGCACCGCGTCATTGTAATGTCAAACTGCGGGACCTAGGTCTTCGACGTGCAAACCTGCCCGCGCACCTTCGGCCGGGCCAATTCTGGAGGCATAGATGTTCGATCCCAAGAAGCTCCTCGACGATCTGCTCGGCTCGCAAGTTCCCGGTACCGGATCGACCGTCCGTGACAAGGCGGGGCAGGCGGTGCAGATGGCCAAGGACAATCCGCTTGCCGCCGGTGCGCTGGCCGCGGTGCTGCTCGGAACCGGCCCAGGCCGTCAGGTCACCGGTGCGGCGGTGAAGCTCGGCGGCCTGGCCGCGATCGGCGGGCTCGCCTACAAGGCTTACCAGAACTACAAGAACGGCAACGCGCCGGCCGAAACGCAAGCCGCCGGTGAACCGGAATTGCTGCCGCCGCCGGCCGATACCGCCTTCCATCCGTCGCAAGCGCCGCAGGGCGAAGACGAATTCACGCTGACGCTGGTCAGGGCGATGATCTCGGCGGCGAAGGCCGACGGTCATGTCGATGACGAAGAGCGGCAGAAGATCGCCGGCAAGCTCAGCCTCGCCGGCGTCGGTGCCGAAGCGGAGAAATTCCTGATGTCGGAACTGGACGCACCGCTCGATCTGGATGTGCTGATCGCCGGCGCCAAGACCGATGCGCAAAAGCTGGAACTCTACACCGCCTCGCGTCTTGCCATCGATCCGGACACGCGGGCCGAACGCGGCTATCTCGACCTGCTTGCCGGCCGCCTCGGCCTGCCGGACGCGCTGGTCGACCATGTCGAGGCGACGGTGACGGCGGCGAAGGTGCCCGCAGCGGGCAGCACGGCGAAGCCGGTGACCGGTTCGCGCTGGTAGCTTGAAGGGGAGAGCCTCGGAGCGCTCGGCGGCATTGGCGTTAGCTTCTCGTTAATCCGGTGAGCGCATGATTTCAGGCAGTCGGATCGGCTTTCCTCCTCCCAAGCCCTGTTCGGATCAGGGGCGGTCGCCAATGGCCGCCCTTTTTGCGAGCACAGGCCTTGGGCCGGCTTGCCATGGTTCCCGTCATTTGCGATGCCTCATCCCTTTCAGGGAGTACAGCCATGAGCGACTATAAAACCGCCATCGTCACCGGCGCCGGTACGGGCATCGGCAAAAGCGTCGCCACGGCGCTGCTCAAGGCCGGCTGGAATACGGTCTTCTGCGGTCGCCGCAAGCCGGTGCTGGAGGATGCGATCGCCGCGGCCGGGCCGACACAGGCCAAGGCATTGGCGGTCGCCTGCGACATCAGCAAGGCCGATCAGGTCGACGATCTGTTCGAGACGGTGGCAGCGGCCTTCGGGCGCGTCGACCTGCTCTTCAACAATGCCGGCACGAGCTACAAATCGACATTGATCGACGATATCCCGGTCGAAGTGTGGAACGACGTTGTCGGGGTCAATCTCACAGGCTCGTTCCTGTGTGCTCGCGGCGCGTTCGGCGCCATGCGCAGGCAGCAGCCGATGGGCGGCCGCATCATCAACAACGGCTCGGTATCGGCCTATGCGCCACGGCCGGGCTCGGTGCCCTATACGGCGACCAAGCACGCCATCACCGGGCTGACCAAGACGCTGGCGCTGGACGGCAGGCCCTTCGACATTGCTTGCGGTCAAATCGACATCGGCAACGCGCTGACCGACATGGCGCAAGCGATGACGGTCGGCGTGCCGCAAGCCAACGGCACCATTGCCGCCGAAGCGGTGATGGATGTCGAGCGCGTCGCCGATGCCGTCCTTCACATGGCCAGCCTGCCGCTCGACGCCAACGTGCTGTTCATGACCGTGATGGCGACCAAGATGCCGTTTGTCGGCCGCGGCTAGTCTCAGCCCGGTCCTAAAAGCGCGTCGCGTTCGACCGGCCTCATGCGACGCGCTTTAGGTTCTTGTTTATGCATGTCGTTATCACAAACCGCTGCACACTTTTGCGCGACATGCATTAGGGCCGCGTGACGGGAAGCGGCACGCCGGGAAGATACAGCGAAATCGGGCGGATTTCGTAGACGGCGGTCGGATTGACGCGGCGAAGGTCGCGCGCAATGTCGACAGCGGCGTCACGGTTGGCGCAGTCGACAACATAGAGTCCCAGCAATTGTTCCTTGGTCTCGGCGAAGGGGCCGTCAACAACCATTCCGGTGCCTGGCCCGCGCAAGGTGCAGGCGTCTTGTGTCGCGCCGAGCCGCGCCGCCGGTCCGAGGGTGCCTTGCCGGTAAAGCCGATCGTTGATCTGGAGAAGATCGGTCATCAGCGCCGAATCCTGCTCCGGCGTCAGCGCCGTAATCGCTTCTTCCTCGTGATAGGCTAGAATGGCATAGAACATCTGGCGTCTCCTTTCGTCGATCGTGCCCTCACTTCGTCAGAAACGTCTCGATCCGCTCCAGCGCGCGCAGGATGTTCTCTTCGGAATTGGCGTAGGATAGCCTGACATAGCCTTCGCCGAGAATGCCGAAATCGGGGCCGCCGATCAGCGCCACGCCGGCATCCTCGAGCAGCGCCGAGGCGAGCTTCTTGGCCTTCCAGCCGGTCTTGGAAACATTGGGGAAGGCATAGAAGGCGCCTTTCGGCGTAATGCAGGAAACACCGGGCAAGGCATTCAACCCCTCGACCACGACCTTTCTGCGGCGGTCGAAGGCGCGCATCATCGTGTCGACATCGTCCTGCGGGCCGTCGATGGCGGCTATGCCGGCATACTGGCTCGGCGCGTTGACGCAGGACCAGCAATTGACCGCCAGCTTGCGCACCTTATCGTAGAGATGCGCGCCCTTGTCGCCGTTCGGCCAGATCGACCAGCCCATGCGCCAGCCGGTCATTGCCCAGGTCTTCGACCAGCCGTTGAGCACGATCAGCCGGTCGCGGATTTCGGGGAAAGCGAGCAGCGAACAATGCGTCTCGCCGTCATAGGTCATCACGTCGTAGATCTCGTCGGAAAGGATGGCGACATCCGGGTGCGCTTCCAGGCCCTTGACCAACTTCTCGATCTCGGCGCGCGGTGTGACGCCGCCGGTCGGATTGGCCGGCGAGTTGAGGATCAGCAGCCTGGTCTTCGGCGTGATCAGCGCCAAGGTCTCCGCGGCCGAAAAGGCAAAGCCGTTCTCCTCGCGCATCGGCACCGGGATGGGGGCAGCACCGGTGAACTCGATCATCGAGCGGTAGATCGGAAAGCCGGGATCGGGATAGAGAATTTCGGCACCCGGCTCGCCAAACATCAGGATCGCCGCGAACATGGTCGGCTTGCCGCCGGGCAGGATCATCACCGCTTCCGGCGAGACTTCGACGCCAGTGGTGGCCAGCGTGCGGCGTACCACCGCTTCGCGCGTCGCCAGCAGGCCGTTGGCCGGCGTATAGCCGTGATGGCCATCGCGTAGCGCCTTGATCGCGGCCTCGACGATATGCTGCGGCGTCTTGAAGTCGGGCTGGCCGATGCCGAGATTGACAATGTCGCGGCCCTGGTGGGCAAGTGCAGTGGCACGCGCCAGCACTGCGAACGCATTTTCCTCGCCGAGGCGGTCGAAGGCCGAAATCGTGTGGAGCATTTTTCCCGTCCGTGTGGTTCTTTCAGCGAGCGTGCGTTTTTGTGAGCGTCCGCCCGCAAAAGTCAAACGGATTGGAGTTTTCGGTGTCGGAAAATCTCAAGAATTGGCAACCGCGCCCGCGGCCCGAACGCAAGTTGCTGGAGGGGCGCACTGTCAGGCTGGAGCCGCTCAACGCCGAAAAGCACGGCGACGGCCTGTTCGAGGCCTCGTCAGTGGTCGATGCCGGCGGCCGCTTCGCCTGGCTGTTCGACGACCCGCCGCAGACCCGCGCCGCCTTCCAGCCATGGCTGGACAAGGCCGAAGCCAGCGATGACCCGCTGTTCTTCACGGTCATCGACAAGGCCAGCGGCAAGGTCGCCGGGCGCCAGACGCTGATGCGCATCGATCCGGCCTATGGCGTGATCGAGATCGGCAACATCTATTGGGGACCGCTGATCTCGCGCAAGCCGGCGGCGACGGAAGCGCAGTTCCTGTTCATGAAGTACGTCTTCGACGAGCTTGGCTACCGCCGCTACGAATGGAAATGCAACAATCGCAACGAGCCGTCGAAGCGCGCGGCGGAACGTTTCGGCTTCAAGTTCGAGGGCGTTTTCCGTCAGCATCTTGTGGTCAAGGGCGAAAACCGCGATACCGCGTGGTATTCGATCATCGATAAGGAATGGCCTGATCTGCGCAGAGCCTATGAGGCGTGGCTCGATCCGGCCAATTTCGACAGCGATGGCCAGCAGAAGCGGCGGCTCGAGGATTTCCGCGCCGAGTTTGGCGCGTAGCAGGAGCTCATAGATGGCGCATACCCACGACCATGCCGCGCAGGGCCACGACCACAGTCACGGTGCCGGGCATGTGCATGGCTCGACCGACAAGAAGCGCGTGCTGATCGCGGCTTGCCTGACCGCCGGCTTCATGGTCGTCGAAGCGCTTGGCGGTCTCCTGACGGGATCGCTGGCGCTGCTGGCGGATGCCGGCCACATGCTTGCCGACTGCATTGCGCTCGGCCTTGCCTGGTATGCCTTTCATCTTGCGAGCCGACCGGGGACCGTGCGCCTCACCTACGGCTTCGGCCGGGTCAAGACACTGGTCGCCTACACCAACGGCATCGCCATCTTCGCCATTGCGCTGTGGATCGTCTATGAGGCCTGGGGGCGTTTGCTGACGCCTGAGCCCGTGCTCGGTGGGCCGATGCTGGTCGTTGCGATTGCCGGCCTTGCGGTCAACATCGGCTCTTTCTTCGTGCTGCATGGCGGCGACCGCGATAGCCTGAACATGCGCGGCGCCATCCTGCATGTGCTCGGCGACCTGCTTGGCTCGGCCGCGGCGATCATCGCGGCGCTGATAATCCTGGCGACGGGCTGGACGCCTATCGATCCGATCCTGTCCGTCCTTGTCGCGCTGCTGATCTTGTCCACGGCCTGGTCGCTGATGCGCGAGGCCGCCCACGTCCTGCTCGAAGGCGTGCCGGCAAGCCTCGACCGCGACCTGATCGCGAGGGACATCGAAGGCTCGATCAAGGGCGTGCGCGAGGTGCATCACATGCATGTCTGGTCGATCGACGGTTCCAGCAACATGGCGACATTGCATGCCTGCCTCAATGACGGCGTCGACGCGCATATGGCGGTCAGCGCGATCAAGAAACGGCTTGCGCAGGAGCACGGCATAGCCCATGCCACCGTCGAACCGGAATTCGGCCAATGTGCCGACAGCCATGAGCATGATGGCGAGCACGATCACGCGCATGATGCGGCACCGCACCGTGGCCACTATCACTGATTTCGGGAGTTCCTGGTATTGGCAACGATCGACATGAACGCCCGCTACCCTGGGGCCGCGTGATGGACCGCGACACCCGCAATGCGGCAATCGGCGCCGCCTGGATTTTGCTGCTGTTCGGCATCGCAGCCTATTATCTTCCAACCGTGATGCTGGCGGTCGGCAACGTCTCGACGGTTCTTGCCGGCGTCGTCGCCGCGATCTTCATGGTGGCAATCTTCGTCGTGTTCTGGCTGCGTAGCCGCAGCCAGCGCAAAAAGGGAAAGTGACATGCGCATTCTGATTACCGGCGCGGCAGGCATGGTCGGCCGCAAGCTCATTGCCCGGCTGGCCAAGGACGGGACACTCGGCGGCCGCAAGATCGCCGCGCTCGACCTTCACGACATCGTGCCACCGCAGGCGCCCGCCCTCGAAGGCGTCAGCATCAGCGTCCACACCGGCGACCTTGCCGCGCCGGGCGCGACGACAAATCTGGTCGCGCCGCGGCCCGACGTGATCTTCCATCTCGCCGGCGTGGTGTCGGGTGAAGCGGAGGCCAATTTCGATCTCGGCTACCGCGTCAATCTCGATGGCACAAGGGCGCTATTCGATGCCGTCCGGCTGGCGGCATTTGCGCCGCGCCTCGTCTTCACCTCATCGATCGCCGTGTTCGGCGCGCCGTTTCCCGAAATCATTCCGGACGAGTTCCACCCGACGCCGCTGACCTCCTACGGCACGCAGAAGCTGATGGGCGAGGCGCTGCTTGCCGACTATACCAGGCGTGGCTTCTTCGACGGCATCGGCATCAGGCTGCCGACCATCTGCGTCAGGCCGGGAAAGCCGAACAAGGCGGCCTCAGGTTTCTTCTCCGGCATCATCCGCGAGCCGCTGAGCGGCCATGAAGCCATCCTGCCGGTGCCGCGCTCGGTCGTCCACACACACGCCAGCCCGCGTTCAGCGGTGAATTTTTTGATCCATGCGGCTGGAATTGACGGCGCCGCCGTCGGGCCGCGCCGCAACCTGACGATGCCGGGCGTCGCCGTGACTGTCGGCGAGCAGATCGAAGCGCTGGAACGTGTTGCCGGCGCCAAGGCGGTCAAACTGATCCGCGAGGAGCCCGACGAGACGATCTGGGCGATCGTGAAGGGTTGGCCGACACGCTTCGAGGCGCGGCGCTCGAGGGAGCTTGGCTTCGCTGCCGAAACGAGCTTCGACGAGATCATACGCGTCCATATCGAGGACGAGTTGGGCGGCAGGATCCCTAGTTAAAGCACCCCGATCGGGCGCAACGAGGTCAGGCGCCAGTCAGGCTGGCCGATAGCAGCAGCAGACCGAACAGGAAGACGAAGGCGGCACCGCCGATTTCGACGAAGGAATGGATGCGGTTGCCCATGCGGCCGTCGCCGGCGAAATACACCGCCCAGTTCTTCGCCGTGACCGCAAGCGTCGCCAGGGCCGAGACGGTGATTGCGGTGCCGAGCGCCATGGCCAGCACCGACAGGATGCCGCCAAACCACAGGCCGTTGAGCAACGCAAAGCTCAGCACGATCAGCGCGCCGGAACAGGGGCGGATACCGACGGCAGCCACCGCCGACCAGGCCGTGCGCCAATCGAAGCGATCGCCGGAAAGCAGCGCCGGGTCGGGCGCATGCGAGTGCCCGCAGGTCTCGCAGACCTCCCCCGCCGCATGGCTGTGGTGATCGTGCGCAGCATGGGCGTGGTCGTGTGCGCCGTGGTCATGATGGTCATGCGCATGGTCGTGATCGTCATGCGCATGAAGCGCGTGGGAATGTGCCGCATGGGCATGCGCGGAATGTGAATGGCCGGCATGTGAATGGCCGGCATGGGCAGCCGAGAGGCTGTAGCCGGGATTTGCGCCGAACAGGCGAAGGATGGCCGGGCCGGCCTTGCGCCACAGCAGCCAGGCGCCGAACAGGGTGACGAAGACATAGCTCATGATTTCGAGGAACCATGCGGCGTCGGTCATCGATATCGCGGTGCCGCGCAGCACGAAATAGGCGAGCAGCATCACCACGATCGCGGTCAGCGCCTGCAGCAGGGCCGAGACGAAGGACAGCATGATGCCGCGCCGGAGCGCCACTTCATTGGCCACCATGTAGGACGAGATCACCGCCTTGCCGTGACCGGGGCCGGCAGCGTGGAAAATGCCATAGGCAAAGGACAGGCCGATGAGCAGCCACATCTTGCTGCCGTCCTGGCGCATCGCCTTCATCGCGCCGGCAAGCGCATGATAGAATTCCTGCTGGCGCAGATTGATCCACATCAGGATGTGGGCGAACGGGCCGGTGGCGGTTGGAGCCATGCCGTCATTGGTGCCGATGCCGAGCGAGCTCTGGGCGTGGGCGGAGCCGAGAAAATGCGTCATCACAAAGGCGGCGGCCAGAAGACCGACTGCCAAACGCAGGGACGGTTTCGTCACTGGATCTATCCTTCCGGCTGACAGGTTAGTTCAAGCTTGGTGGCAAAGATCTTGCTCATGTCGGTGCCCGTCGGATCGTTGAAGAACGCGTCGGTCAGGGTCTTCTGGTTCTGGGCGATCGCCTCATCCGGATTCGGGCGGACAACCTTGCTGGTGCAGGTCGGCGGCAAGCCATCGACCTGCAGATGGGCATCCTCGGTGAAATCGATCGCGGTGTAGAAGGTCGGGTCGTACACCCCGATGTCGATCTTGCCGCTGAGCTTGATCGGCGCCTTCGGTTCGGATTCGAACAGGATGATCAACTGGTCGTTGTCGAAATTGGCCATCAGCTGCGGCGGCGGGGTCATTGCCACGTCCTTGCCGTCGACGGTGACGAGCTGGAAGTAGTTGAATTCGGCAAGCGAGGCATGGACGGTGTCGGCAACATCCTTCAGCTCCTTGTCGTCGAGCTTCAGGTCGGAATTCTTGTCGAATTCCATCATCACCGTGCTCGAAAACAAATCGTCGAAGCGCCAGACATGGCGCAATGCCTTCACAGTTTGGTGATCCGGGCCGAGGACCACTTCGAGCCGGGCCTCGGCGAAGACGTGGGGATGCACCTCGGCCGGTCCGACGGCGGCAATAGTCGCGGTCAAGGCCGAAGCCAGCATGATGGCTTGCTGTTTCAGGTGCATTCTCGGTCGCGATTCAATCGGCTTCGGTGAATTGCCGACAGTTACCAGAAAGGGGGCGAAAATGGGACCGCAAGCCGGCTGAAAGCTCATGCGGTGTCCAGCGCCTTGAACCACTGCACCAGGAAGTCGACGAATACGCGAACTTTTGCAGGCAGATAGCGCCGGTGCGGATAGACGGCGAAGATGCCGCCGCCGGGCAGGATGCGGTCATCCAGCGCAGTCACCAGCTTGCCGCTTTCGATGTCGGGCGCGGCGATGAAATCTGGCAGGATGGAAAATCCCAATCCAGCCACGGCAGCGGCCCTTGCCGCCATCGGGCTGTTGACCTCGATCGGGCCGGAAACCGAAACGCTCACGGTATCGCCGCTGTCGCCCTTGAACGGCCAGTTGGTGAGCCAGCGGCCATTGGTGTCGATGATGCAAGGCACGCGGGCAAGGTCTTGCGCCCTGACCGGCATGCCGTGCTTGGCGATCAGTTCGGGAGACGCGCAAAGCCGTACCGAAAATGGCGCCAGGCGCCTGGCGATCAGCGAGGAATTCTCCAGCCGCGAAATGCGCACCGCCAGATCGAAGCCCTCCTCGACCAGATCGACGAAGCGATCGTCGAGATGAATGTCGAGGACGATGTCGGGATGCTGCTTGGCGAAGTCGATCAGCGATTGGCCGATCGGCGCGTCGGCGAAAGTACGCGGTGCCGACAGCTTGATCCTGCCGCGCACGTCGCCGGAGGATTCGCGCACCGCATCGGCAAGGCTGTCGACCTCGCGCACGATCTCCGAGGCGCGCCGGTAATAGGTGTGGCCGGCCTCGGTCAGGGAGAACTGCCTGGTGGTCCGGTTGAGCAGCAGCGCGCCGAGCTCGTCCTCGAGCTCGCGCACGTATTTCGACAACAGCGCCTTGGAGCGGCCGATCTTGCGCGCCGCCGCCGAAAAGCCTTCGGCCTCGACCACGTCGATGAAGGCACGCATGCGGGTCAGCGTATCCATGTCATGCGCCTCCTTGGCGGGCTGAAAGGATGCGGGCGGCCAGCGCAATCACCTGCCGGTCGCTGTTCTTCGGACCGAGCAGCGAAAGTCCGAACGGCGCGCCTTCGGCCCTGCCGAGCGGCAGCGTGATTTGCGGAAAACCGGACAGGCCGGAAAGGCATAGCAGTCTCAGCGCGCGCTCGCGATAGGTCTGCAAATCGTCGAATGTCGCGGCCTTGAGCGGCGCGGCACCCGGAGCGGTCGGAAGCACAAGAACGCCGTCGTCGCCAAGCAGGCCGGCAAGTTCGAGGCGAAACGAAACGCGACGTTCCGTTTCGTGCTGCGCGGTTGTCGCGCTGATGGTCGCGCCATGCTCGAAGCGCTCCCTGACGCCGGGGCCGAGCATGCGGTCGCCGCCGGCGATCCAGGCGCCGTGGCTTTGCCAGGCTTCATAGCCCTGCAGCTTACGGAAGCACCAATAAAGATCGTCGATTGAATGCGACAGCGGGCCAACGCTGCGCGGCGCGCCCAGCACCGTAGCGACACCGCGGACCATGGCGCGATATTCATCCGCCTCCAGCGGGCCGAGCACGAGGCTGTCCAGCGCGTCGAGGGCAAAAGGGCGTACCAGTTCGTGGCGATGCGGATCGTCGCCGAGCAGCACCGTGCCGACCTTTTCGTAAGTGACGATATCCCTGGCGAACCAGCCGAACGTGTCCAGCGAAGGCGCCAGCGGCATGGTGCCGTCGAGCGGGATGCGGCCATGCGTCGTCCTGAGGCCGATCAGGCCGCAGAAGCTTGCCGGCGCACGGATCGAGCCGCCGGTGTCGGACCCGGTGGCGATGTCGGCGAGCCCGCCGGCTACCGCCGCGGCAGAACCGGAGGATGAGCCGCCGGTGACGCGGTCGGGTGCCGCCGGATTGATCGGCGACGGGAAATGCGCGTTCAGCCCCAGCAGGGAAAAGGCGAGTTCGTCGGTCTGCGTCTTGCCGACGAAGCGTGCGCCCGAATCAAGCAGCGCCTGGACGGCCGGCGCGGTCGCCGTGGCCGGTGAAGCTTCCCGGTATTTCTGCGGATTGCCGCAGCCGGTGCGGTAGCCGGCGACGTCGAAGATATCCTTGACGGCCAGCCGCAAGCCGACAAGCGGGCCGGATTGCGCATTGGTAACAGGGGCTTGATCAAGGTCGAGAAAAGCGTTCAGCGGGCCGCGAGTGCCTGTCATGCGTTCGATATCCGGATGTGCTTGCCGCAGCATTGTTCTTCTGGTTGCCGCAGCATTGTTCGATGCCACAAATTTTACAACCTGCCATACGATTTTTATTGATTGTGAAATCTTTCGCTCTTATATCGCGCTTGCCCAAAGTCGCACGTGCCTGTGGGTGTCCGCCGATCCTCGAATGGTGAGGGATATCGGTAAGGTAACTGGAGCCAACCCCTCCAGTCGGTTTAGCGGCCAACCGCCAACCGAGGACACCTTGAAGCAACGACGGTGCGGGCCTTTCTGGTGTTCTGCCGGTCGTCCAAAGACCGGGGTTACTGAAGAGGCACACCTTCATTGCCGGCAGTGCGGACGGGTCTCCCATCCAAGCCAAGGCAGACAAAGCGAACCGAGGCCGGGCAAGGCCAAGGTTCACCGCCGCGAGACGGCGCTTCATGGTTCCGGGGTCTCCACCGGCTGGTTCCATGGATTTCCGTCCCGCCTTTGTCCACCGCGTGTTCGCGAGGCCGAGAGCCCGCGTCCGCAAGCCTTTGTGCGCGCCGAAAGGCGCTGATGGAGAGACCCCGATGGCTACCCAGCGCATCCTTGATTTCCTCGCTACCCGACGTCCGAACGGCCCGTGCCTCGTCGTCGACCTCGATGTCGTGCGCGACAATTTCCGCGCCTTCGAGAAGGCGCTTCCCGATTCCAAGATCTACTATGCGGTGAAAGCAAACCCGGCGCCGGAAATCCTGCGCCTGCTTGCTGCGATGGGCTCGTCCTTCGACACCGCTTCCGTTGCCGAAGTCGAGATGGCGATGGACGCCGGTGCGCCGGCGGACCGCATCTCCTTCGGCAACACCATCAAGAAGGAGCGCGACATCCAGCGCGCCTACCAGCTCGGCATTAAGCTGTTTGCGGTGGACTGCGTCGAGGAGGTCGAGAAGATCGCCCGTGTCGCTCCCGGCGCTCGCGTGTTCTGCCGCGTCCTGACCGACGGCGAGGGCGCCGAATGGCCGCTGTCGCGCAAGTTCGGCTGTGTGCCGGCGATGGCGGTCGACGTGCTGCGCCATGCCAGGGCGCTCGGCCTCGACGCTTATGGTGTGTCGTTCCATGTCGGCTCGCAGCAGACCGACCTGACCGCCTGGGACCGCGCGCTGGGCGACGCCAAGAAGGTGTTCGCGACGCTCACCGACGAAGGCATCGTGCTGAAGATGGTCAATATGGGCGGCGGCTTCCCGACCCGCTATCTCAGGGATGTGCCGGTGGCGCAGGCCTATGGCCAGGCGATCTTCTCGGCGCTCAGGAAGCACTTCGGCAACGCGATCCCCGAGACGATCATCGAGCCGGGCCGCGGCATGGTCGGCAATGCCGGCGTCATCAAGTCGGAGGTCGTGCTGATCTCGAAGAAGGCCGACAACGACAATGTGCGCTGGGTGTTCCTCGACATCGGCAAGTTCGGCGGTCTGGCCGAGACGATGGACGAGGCGATCCGCTACCCGATCGTCACCGCGCATGACGGCAGCGAGACCGCGCCTTGCGTGCTCGCCGGCCCGACCTGCGATTCGGCCGACGTGATGTACGAGAAGACGCCGTATCCGCTGCCCTTGTCGCTGACCATCGGCGACGAGGTGCTGATCGAGGGCACCGGCGCCTACACGACGACCTACGCGTCGGTGGCCTTCAACGGCTTCGAGCCTCTCCGATCCTACGTGATCTGACGGTTCGAAAGAACCGATCAGATCATCCGAGGTGGGCGCCGGTCGCCCGCCCGGGCTCGCCTGTGGAACAATCCGCTCGTGAAGGATCGCGGAAATGGACGTTTTGGATTTCATTGTTGAAGGCGCCGCGGGGATCTCCCCCTCGAGGGGGGAGAATGCCGGCGCTTTTGTCATCACTGCCGAAACCGCTGCCGATATCGGTGCGCGCGAGGCTTTGCTCGATCGCGCCATGGGGCCGAAGCGCCGGAAGAAGTCGTCGGAAAAGCTGCGGCGCGGCCGCCGGCCTTCGGAGGGCCTTGCCTTTGTCGCGCGCGATGCGTCGGGCGCTGTTGCCGGCACCGTGCGGCTGTGGGACGTGGTGCTGGGCGAGGGCGGCAAGGCAGCGCTGCTGCTCGGCCCGCTTGCGGTCGACCCGGCGCTGAAAAATGCCGGCATCGGCTCGGCGCTGATGCGCTATGCAGTGACTGAGGCCGAGCGGCTTGGCCATGCGGCGATCCTGCTGGTCGGCGACGCGCCCTATTACGAACGCTTCGGGTTTTCGGCCGCAAAGACCGGCTCGATGGCCATGCCGGGGCCTTACGAGCGGCACCGCCTGCTGGCGCGGGAACTGCTGGTCGGCGCGCTCGACGGCGCGCAGGGCACGTTGAAGGCGGCCGGGCGCAAGCTGAAGGCGCAGAGGCTGTCGCTCGCTGCCTGATGGTTCGAAGCAAGCCGCCCGCCCATCGTGCGGCGGCTTGTTTCGCCTTAAGTGGATCAGCCGATCAGCTGGCTGAGCGCCATGGCGACGCTCATGTCGCCTTCGACCTTTATCTTGCCGGACATGAAGGCCATGGTCGGGTTGAGATCGCCTGATATCAGCGAGTCCAAATCGTCGAGCGACAGCTGTATGGTGCAATCTGCCGGTGCATCGGTGGTCGAGACATCGGCGCCGTCGATGACGATGACGCCGTCGCTGCCGGTGTCGAATTTCACGGAGCGATCGAACCCGGCGCTCGCCACGCGCGACCTGATCTTGTCGGCAATCTCCTGAACGCTCATGGCGGTTCTCCTCGTCTGGTTGCGTTTGTCGCGCCTTGGCGCTTCGACCCGGCCGAAGCCGCTTGCCTGGTTTTACAGCCACGGTCGGCGCATATAGCTTCGGGTTGACGTTTACGTCAACGCGGTTCCCCGAGCTGAAGATGGGCTTTATCGCCGCAGCATCACGCGGGCATGACACCTTGGCGGCCGGCATTGTTGCCATGCAAAGCCGCCGGGCGTATCAGGCACCACTCCCCTTTGATATCGGCGAGCCGCCCCGGTGCTTTCCAGAAACGAACCGCAAGTCTATGCCCGTCGACTGCGCGCGGTGCTGATCCGATCGATCCCGCTGCTCGAGGCGCGCGGCATCGCTGTCGTCATTCTGGCGGCTTTGGTCGGGGTGATAGCGGGTGCGCTGGTCACCGGCATGAGCGAACTGGTGCAGGTCCTGCATGGGCTTATGTTCGGCGTTCAGCCCGGTGGTCGGCTTTCGGCGATGTTTTCGCTGCAAAGGCCGGAGCAAGCGCTGATACCGGCGATCGGCGGCATCCTGCTCGGGCTGACGGTGATCTGGCTGAGAAAGCGGAAGTTCCGCACGCCGGTCGATCCGATCGAAGCCAACGCGCTTTACGGCGGCCGCATGTCGCTGACCGACACTTTCATCATCGCCGGGCAGACGATGATCTCGAGCGGCTTCGGCGCTTCGGTCGGGCTCGAGGCCGGCTACACGCAGGTGGGTTCCGGCCTGGCGTCGCGGCTGGCGCGCTTGTTCAGGCTGCGCCGCAACGATGTCCGCATCCTCGTCGGCTGCGGTGCGGCCGGCGCGATCGCCGCCGCCTTCGATGCGCCGCTGACCGGCGCCTTCTACGGTTTCGAGCTGGTCATCGGCATCTATTCGGTCGCCAATGTCGCGCCGGTGATGGCCGCCGCGATCTCGGCCTCGCTGACCGCCGAAATGTTCGGCGGCGTGCCGTTTCCGCTGGAGCTCGCGGGTCTGCCGGCGCTCACCGTCAGCCAGTATTTGCCGTTCATGCTGCTCGGGCTTTTGGGTGGCGGTGCTTCGATCGCCATCATGCATCTGGTGAGCCTGATCGAGCGCATCTTTGCGCGGCTGTCGATCGACGCCTCGTTGCGCCCAGCCATCGGCGGCGTGATGGTCGGGCTGCTGGGGCTGATCACGCCGCAGGTCCTGTCCAGCGGCCATGGCGCGCTGCACCGCGAATTCGCGATGAATTACGGGCTGGCCGTGGTGGCCAGCGTCTTCGTGCTGAAGCTGTCGGCGTCGGCGATCTCGCTCGGCTCCGGCTTCCGCGGCGGGCTGTTCTTTGCCTCTTTGTTCCTCGGTGCCCTGCTCGGCAAGATGTTCGCCGGCGCGATGGCGTTCGTCTCGCCGGCGACCGGCATCGACCCCGCCGTCGCCGCCGTCGTCGGCATGACCTCGCTCGCCGTCGGCGTCGTCGGTGGCCCGTTGACGATGACCTTCCTGGCGCTGGAATCGACCCGCGACCTGACGCTGACCGGCGTGGTGCTGGCCGCCTCGCTCATGGCGGCGATCCTAGTGCGAGAAACGTTTGGCTATTCCTTCTCGACATGGCGCTTTCACCTGCGCGGCGAAACCATCCGCAGCGCCCATGATGTAGGCTGGATGCGCAGCCTGACGGTCGGCTCGATGATGCGCAAGGATGTCCGCACCATCGACGCCTCAACGACGCTTGCAACATTCCGCAAGCAGGTGCCGCTCGGTGCCTCGCAGCGCGTCATCGCGGTGGATGCCGAACTGCACTATGTCGGCGTGCTGATCGTCGCCGAATTGCACAGCCATTTGTCGGATGACGAGATGCCGGTGCTGTCCTTCGCCAAATTCAGGGATGCGGTGCTGGTGCCGAGCATGAACGTGCAGTCGGCGGCCGAGACCTTCCAGCGCGCCGGCGCCGAGGAATTGGCAGTGGTCGAGGATTTCACCGACCGCAAGGTGGTCGGTTTGCTGACCGAAGGCCACCTGATGCGCCGCTATGCCGAGGAACTCGACAAGGCGCGGCGCGATCTGTCGGGCGAGGGGTAGCCGAGAGGGGATGGCGATCCCGCTGCATTTAGCTGGACACCGCCGGCGAATGACCGCTACCATCGCGGTGGCTTTGAACCAGATTTCATCTGGAGCCAGATTCCGCCTGGAGATGGCGTGCTCGAAGAACCGAACAGAAATCCCGGATCCCATCGCTATGGGAAGCCGAGCTTGTGGTGGCCACCACCGTTGGATTGACGGCCTGCGGGCCTGATCCAAGCTGAAAATCAAATTCTGTGTTCAGAGAGACATCATCATGAATACCCTGCTTTCCGTGGAAGCCCGGGAGACCGCGCTTGCCGTGACTTTCGTGTCGGGCGAAACAGTCTGCTACCCCTGGCTTTGGCTAAAGGACAATGCACCATCGGCGTTTCACCCGCAGACCGAAGAACGAACTTTCGACCTGACCAGCGTAGACCCCTCGCTCAGACCCATCAGCGTGCGGGACAGGGGCAGCGCTGTGGGCATTGTCTGGCAGAACGACCAGGCTGAGGAGGAATTCCCGAGCCAGTTCTTTGAGTCCTACCGTCCCGGCAGAAAGCGGGACGATCCGGCCGACATCGCTCCGAAACTCTGGGACGCCTCAATCAATCTTGAAACCATGCCGCGTCACGCCGCCGGGGACATCTTGCAAAGCGATGCCGATCTGCTCGCCTGGCTGAAGGCAACGGCTGCATACGGGCTCTCCATCGTCGATGGGCTTGACGATGATCCCGATGCGGGGCGGCGTTCGGCCGAGCGGATTGGTTTCCTGCGCCAGACAAATTTCGGCACGATGTTCGAAGTCGTGTCGATGCCGAACCCGAACAATCTGGCCTATACGCCGGTCGCCTTGCCGCTACACACCGATCTCGCGAACCAGGAGGTGCCGCCCGGCTACCAGTTCCTGCATTGTATCGCCAATGACGCTGAGGGCGGTGGATCGATCTTTGCCGACGGGTTTGCGGTCGTCGCCGCGCTACAGGCGGAAGATCCGGAAGCCTACCGCCTATTGTGCGAGATCGAGATCCCCTATCGTTTTCACGATGAAAACTACGATCTGCGCGGTCGGTTTCCTGTGATTGTAACGCAACGCGACGGGGAAGTGACGGAGTTGCGGTTCAACGCCCATCTTGTCGATGTCATCGACCTTCCCTCCGACCTATGCGCGCCCTTTTATGCGGCTTATCGCAAGCTGATGATGATGATCCGCGGGCCGCGTTTCCAAATAGCCTACCGCCTGAAGGCCGGCGAAATGGCGGTCTTCGACAATCGCCGGGTGTTGCATGGCCGCCAATCGTTCAACCCGAACACCGGGCGGCGACATCTGCGCGGATGCTATGTCGATCGCGGTGAGTTTCAGAGCCGAATTCGCGTCCTGTCCCGATAGCGGCACGACACACATGTCGGCCGCTGTGCAAGGAGGGCTCACGTCAACGGCCCGCTAATCGCCGGCTCCGAAATCCGATTGCGCGAACTGTCTTCTTCCTTGTGGAAGAGTGTCTTGAAGAAAAGAGCGTCGGGAACCGCATTGATTACTTTTGCGATCACGGCGGTCGCGAGCACGGCAAACGCCAGGCGACCGAGAAGCACGCTCGTAGCATCGGCGCCAAGTGCGACAACGACCAACGTGTCCTCAATGAGGCTATGGGCAAAACCCATGAACACGCAGGCGAGGAATATCTGACGCGGCTCCGCGCTAGGCGTGCGCGCCTCGCGGATCAGCAGTCCTGCGCCATAGGAAATCCCGAGAAACAGGCCGACAGCGGCGAAAGGTACCGTCTGCTTTTCGATGCCGGCGAGCCGAAAGAGCGGTGCAAGCCCTCTGTTCATCCACTCCAAAATGCCCGCCATCTTGAGAAGCTCGATCACCCAGCTCAGCGCAAGCAGAACGACGAGCATGATACCCAGGGTTTTGACTGTGCCCAGGAGAAAGCCGCCCCAGTCGGTGCTTTCATTCGCCGGCATCCACGCCGGCGCCACCGGTCCTGACAGCCATCCGGTCATGGCGAATATCTGATGCAGAAGGACAGCAAAGACCAAACCCCCGCCAATACGAAGCGCCGCGGTGACCAGGAAGCTCGGCCCGGCCCCCTGAATGATGCGTTGCTCGATCGGAATGGCATGTGCAAACAGCAAGAGAGCCGAAAGAACCGTCATGTCGGCAGTGCTGAGCGCCGAAACCGGAACCAAGGTGAATACGATCACAAGCGCGCCCCAGATCCCGACCAGCAATCCCGTCAGCCAGGCAAAGGCGAGTTCAGGTGGCAGCCCCACCTGCAACATGAGCGAGGAGAAGAACGGAGAAATCGCCTGGATGACGCCAAGGTCCTGCAGGAGCCGCGTGGCTATCGCAACCGGAACGATCACGCGAACCAGTTCCCAATAGATTTCAAGCGTTTCCAATGTCTTGCGATAGAAGGCGGCGCAAATTGCCATCATGCTGCTCCATCATCCCTGGAGCCATCTGGGTAACCTGAGACGCTTCGCATTTGTGGTCAAAGTTTGCGATTACGTGCAATAAAATTGCAATACACCGACGATGAGCGCGACCGAGATGGACAAGATCGACAGAAGGCTTCTCAACCTGCTCCAGGATGATGCCTCACGGACGAACGCCAAACTGGCGGGGTTAGTCGGGCTTTCCCCTTCGAGCTGCCTGCGCCGCATACGACGACTGAAGAAAAGCGGCATCATTAGCCGCGTTGTCGCGCTTCTCGCACCGGCAAAGGCTGGCCGGGGCTTGAAGGCGATCGTCACGGTCGAACTGGAGCGTCATGGCGAGCAGTATATGCGGGACTTTCTCGAGTTGGCCGCTCAGGAACCGGCCGTCACTCAGGCCTACAGCGTGAGCGGCGAAACCGACGCCGTCCTCATGCTCCGCCTGACGGATATGGAAGAGTTCGATGCGCTATGCGAGCGACTGTTCCGAGACCGAAGCAACGTCGCGCGATACCAAACGATGTTCGTGATCCGAACGGCCAAAGAAGTGACCGCAATTCCACTGTAGTGTTCGGGTTGCGATAGACCTGCTAGGCCGTGAATTCAGCGGCCCGGCGAAGAAACTTTACGAACTTTCAATATGCCGCAAAGGCGGTAGTGAAGGAACGCCTAGCGCACGCTAGGACAATCGCTGGCGCCGAATGTCGGAATTGGGCGCCAGCTCGACGCATTTCATGGCGCCTCCCTCACGCCCAGGCATGAAGCTGTCCTTGTTGACTCAAGGAGAATTTGCATGCGTGGTCATTGCTTATGTGGCGCTATTGCTTTTGAAGTCGATGGCCCGGCACAGGCCTGCGTGGTTTGTCATTGTGAAAGTTGTCGGCGGCAATGTTCTGCGCCGATGACCTCCTATATTGGCGTCTTGAACGGCCAATGGCGATGGCTGGGCAAGCTACCGAAGATATTCAACTCTTCTCCCGGTGTGGAAAGAACATTTTGCGATCACTGTGGCACGCCGCTGTCCTTCCGCTCAAAGAACATGTCTGATGTTATGCATTTTTTTGCGGCAGCGATGGAGGAGCCAGAAAAATTTGCACCTACGCTGCATGTCGCCTTTGAGGAGAAGCTCCCTTGGTTGAAACTCGCCGACAACCTGCCGACCCGTTTTGGGCCTGACTATACGAAAGACTAGGATCTGCTCGCATCGAGACAAACGGCGGAAGCTGAGGACAGCGTCCGGAAGCGAGATGATACCCCCGTCCGTTCAAACGGCGGTCAAACATTATCGATCGTGGCTGCTCTCGACCTGCTTGAGCGGCAGCAGGTAGGCGATGATCTGCTGATCGCCGAGAGCTGGATCAAAGCCAATAATGTCGGATGCGAAAAGGTCGTGAGCAGGGCGTCTCTCGAAGCCAAGGCTCTCGTACAGCTTGCATGCAGACGGCATGAACGAGGCAGTGTGAAGCGCAAGGCCGCTCGAGCCTTGCCGACGCGCTTGCATGACGCACCATTCGCAAAGCGCGCGGCCATATCCGCGGCCCTGTGCCGAGGGAGCAACCGCGAGGGTCCTGAGGCCTGCCAGCCCGGGCGGCCAGCCCATGCGGTCAAAGGCGGCATCGGCGTAGTAGGTGACCGTCCCGACGAGCCGTCCCTCGGCTTCGAGCACCGCGACGCTAGCCTTCGCCCATCGCCCCGCGACATCCCGCGCGTCGTTCACATAGGGCTCGAAGATGTGTGGCGCCAGAACGGGCCGTAACGATGCGAAGGCGTCGGAGACGAGCCCGCCAATTTCATCCAGTTCCTGACGGCTTGCCAGCCGGACGCGTGGCTTTGATGCGATCTGCATGCATGTTCTCACTGCACCAGCAATTGGACCATATGTAGGGCGTTTTGTGCCCCACCGGTTGGCTGAACTTCGCCCGGCTTCGGCTGTCGGCCGTGTCCCGCAACGCGATTCCCGGAGAGATTCGCCTGCCACAATAATCATCGGCAGCAAGATTCCAAAGGACCTGAGCCGTCGAGCCGCGACGAGGAGTTAATCGGCGGAGCACCTCAAACTTTCGGTAACAGTTTGCTCATGCTTATGCGCTCCTCGACCTCGTATCCGCACTTTCGGTAGAACCCAAGAACCGTCGAATTGGAAGCGACAATTTGGAGGTTGATCTTTATGCAACCAAGGCCGGCGAGCCGCCTCTCGGCCTCATGGATGAGGGCCTCACCGATCCCTTTTTGGCGATGGGACTGCAGGGTAGCGATGCGCGATATCCACCCTCGATGGCCGTCATACCCGGCCATGATCGATCCGACGACCTGATCGGCCTCTATCGCCACCAAAAGCAGTTTCGGCTGATGCCTCAGCTTCTCGGGGATTGAAATGTAGGCCGCGTTCCAAGGTGTATCGTTGGGGAATGCGTCCCGCCACAGGGCCTCGACCCCGTCAAGGTGACAGTCGGTGTATTCTACAATCGAGATCATTCAGTCTATCCGGACAGGCGAATCGGGGGTCGAACCAGACAGTACCTAATAAGCGGGTGATTTTGGAAGTTGTCGTTGTAGGCCCGTAACTTCGGCATGCCTAGCGCGGTGCCTGCTGTCGTCGGACGCTCGATCATGCGGCAGACGCGGGGTGGCTCATTGCTGCTGTGCTCCATCACGGCGGCGGATGCGGCCGCGGTCGTCACGTCCTCGTTGCGGATGACATATTCGATCACATGGCGATGACGCCGCTGCGCGGCTCGAGGTCGAGCTCAAATTATCCCCCGGCAAGACGCGGCAGCAGGAATATCTCCGCCCCTTCCGGCAGCTCCTTCGACCAGGTGTCGCGATAGATCGTACCGTCGATGGCGACGGCGATGCCGCGATCGATGTAGGGCTCGAGGCCGGGATACTGCTCAGCCAGCTTCCTGAACAGCTCCCGAATATCCTTCGCCTCGATCTCGACCTTGTTCTTGCCTCCGGCGATCGCGCCGAGCGATCCCCAGAGCGTTACTTCAACCATCAGCCTTCCCGTTCCGCCTCGATCGCCGCCAGGATGCGCGGCGGCGACATCGGTATATGCGCCATGCGCACGCCGACCGCATTCGAGACTGCATTGGCGATCGCCGCCAGCGGCGGCACGATCGAGGTCTCGCCGACGCCGCGCACCCCGTAGGGATGGTTAGGGTTGGGGATCTCGAGGATCTGTGTGTCGATCATCGGCAGGTCCGAGCAGACCGGGATGCGGTAGTCCAGGAAGCCAGGGTTCTGCAGCCGCCCGTCCTTGCCGTAGATGTACTCTTCGTTGAGCGCCCAGCCGATGCCTTGCGCGGCACCCCCCTGGTACTGCCCCTCGACATAGGTCGGATGCACCGCCTTGCCGGCGTCCTGAACGACGGTGTAGCGCAGCACCCTGGTGAAGCCGGTCTCCGGATCCACCTCGATATCGCAGATATGGGTGGCGAAGGAGACGCCGGCGCCGTCGGCGACGAGCTCGCTGTGGCCGGCGATCGGTCCGCCCGTCTTTCCGGAAGCGGCCGCGATCTCCTTCAGCGACAGCGCAGCAAGGTTGCCGTACTTCTCGCCCCTAGCGATCGCGTGGCCCTTTTCCCAGACCACGTCGTCGACCGGGATGTCCCACGTCTGCGCGGCGCGATCCCGCAGGATCTTGATGGCGTTGCGAGCGGCGGAGATCGTCGCCATCGAAGACGAGAAGGTGCCGCGGCTGCCGTCCGTCATATCGTTGTAGCCGAGGCTGGAGGTATCGGCGACCACCGCCTTGACCTGCTCATAGGGGATACCGAGCTCCTCAGCCGCCACCAGCGAAAGCGAGGCGCGCGAGCCACCCACGTCAACGGTTCCGACGGCAAGCGAGACCGAACCGTCCATGCCGATGTTGAGGTCGGTGCAGGTCTGGCCACCGAAGTTGAACCAGAAGCCGCAGGCCATGCCGCGGCCCTGGTTCTTGCCGAGCGGCGCCTTCATGTGCGGATGGCTCTTCGCCGCCTCCAGCGTCGGGCCGATGCCGATCGGGCCGTATACCGGGCCGTAGGACGATCTGGTGCCTTCCTGCGCCGCGTTTCTGATCCGGAACTCGACCGGATCCATGCCGATCTCCTTGGCCAGCTCGTCGACCGCGCTTTCCACCGCAAACGCTGCCATCGGCGCCGACGGCGCGCGATAGGCCGCAGTCTTGGGCCGGTTGACCAGCACTTCGTAGCCGACCGTCCTGACGTTCTCGAGCTTGTAGCAGGCAAAGGCGGTCATGGCGCCGATCTCAGCCCACATGCCGGCATAGGGGCCGCAGGAATAGCGCAGCGTCGCCTCGGCCGCCGTGATCGTGCCGTCCTTACGGGCGCCGATCCTGACGTCGATCGAGGTGGCGCTAGTCGGGCCGGAGGCGCGGAACACCTCGTCGCGCGTCATGACCAGCTTGACCGGCCGGCCGGCTTTGCGCGACAGCGCCAGCGCCACCGGCTCGGCCCAGACATGGGTCTTGCCGCCGAAACCGCCGCCGATCTCCGACGAGGTGACGCGCAGTTTCGAGGCCTCCATGCCAAGCAGCTGGGCGCAGTGCTGGCGATAGACGAAATGCCCTTGCGTGCAGACCCAAAGATCGGCGGTGCCGTCGGAGCTGACATTGGCCACGCAGGCATGCGGCTCGATATAACCCTGGTGCGTCTGCTCGGTCTTGAAGGAGCGTTCGACGACGAAATCGGCCTGGCCGAAACCTTCATGGATGTCGCCATGGCCGTACTGGGTGCGCTTGGTGACGTTGGAAGGCTTGACGGGCTTTTGCTCAAGGCCCTCGGTGAAGATGGCGTCGTTGAGCACGGGTGAGGAGTGCTTCATCGCCTCGTCGACGTCGGTGACATGCGGCAGCACCTCGTAGTCGACCTCGATCAGCTTCAGTGCCTGCCTCGCCGTGCGGGCATCGACCGCAGCGACCGCGGCCACAGCATGGCCGTCGTAGAGCGCTTTCTTGCGCGCCATGCAGTTGTCGAGGATGTCGTACATGGCGGCATCGCCGTCGGTGAGGTCGGGCAGGTCGGCCGCGGTGATCACCGCCTTGACGCCGGCGAGCTTCTCCGCCTTCGACGTGTCGATCTTCCTGATCGTGGCATGCGCATGGGGGCTTCTGAGAACGCGCCCGACCAGTTGCCCGGCCATGTTGAAGTCGGCGCCATAGCGTGCGCGGCCCGTCACCTTGTCGACGCCGTCGGGACGGATGGGGCGCGTGCCGACAGAGGTGAAATTGCGTCCGGAGTAACGTGGATCGAAATTCATCGTCATGCTCCCTTCATCACGCTCGCGGCGTCCTGAACGGCACGCACGATCTTGTCATAGCCGGTGCAGCGGCAGAGGTTCCCGGCGAGGCCGAAGCGGATCTCCTCCTCGGTCGGATCGGGGTTCTTGGCCAACAGGTCCTTGGCCGCCATGAGGAAGCCCGGCGTGCAGATGCCGCATTGAAGCGCGGCGTGTTCCAGGAATTTCTGCTGCAGCGGATGCAGCTTGTCGCCATGCGCCATGCCCTCGATGGTTTCGATGCGCCGCCCTTCAGCCTCCGCGCCGAGCACCAGGCACGAGCACACCAGCCGGTCGTCGAGGATGATGCTGCAGGCGCCGCAGTCGCCGGTGCCGCAGCCTTCCTTGGCGCCCGTCAGCCCCAGGCGATCGCGCAGGACATCGAGCAGCGTCTCGTCCGGCTGGCAAAGGTACTCGACATTGTCGCCATTGATCGTCGTTGATACTGCCACACCAGCCATTATTTGCCTCCTGCACGTGCATAGGCGGTCGTGGCGGCCCGCTTGGCCAGCACACCCGCAACTTTCCGTCTGAATTCGATAGTGCCTCGCTTGTCGTCGATCGGACGACAGGCCCCCGAGCAGACCTTGGCGAGCCTTTCCAGCGTGGCTTCGTCCAGCTTGGAGCCGATGAGAACCTCGGCGGCCTCCTCGACCAGAATCACCGTCGGCGCCACGGCGCCCAGCGCCAGGCGGGCGAATTTGACGCGACCTTGCTCATCGAGCATCAGGTTCACGCCGGCGCTTACCACGGCGATGTCCATCTCCGTGCGCGGAATGAAACGCAGATAGGCATCGCCCGAACGCGGCAGACGTTTGTCGAGCAGGATTGCCTCGATGATCTCGCCCTTGGTCAGCGACGTCTTGCCCGGCCCAGTCGGTACCGCTTCCACGGCAATCGTGCGCCTGGCTCCCGGGCCGACGACCACCGCCTTGGCGCCAGCGGCTACCAGCGCCGGCACGCTGTCGGCGGCCGGCGAGGCGTTGCACAGATTGCCGACGATGGTGCAGCGTCCCTGCACCTGCTTCGAGCCGATCAGCTTGGCCGCTTCGACGACGCCGGGCCATGCGTTCTTCAGGGCCTTGCTCTCGCCCAGCATCGCGCAGGGGACCGCCGCGCCGATGCTGAAGCCCTCGGCTGTTTCCCTGATCTCGCCAAGCCCATCGATCGCCTTGATGTCGACGATCAAGTCGGGTTCGATAAAGCCGCCTTTCATTCTCACCAAGAGGTCGCTGCCTCCGGCAAGGATGGCGGCCGTGCCGGCTGAGCCGGCCAACAGGCCGGCGGCGTCTTCAATTGAAAGCGGACGTATGTAACGCATCGTCTCCCCTTAGTGGTCATAATCACATCAACTGATATAAACCGTCTCTCCACAATGGCCATCCCATTCGTACATTCGCGGATTGGGCCAGGCGCCGCAATTTTCATTTGCTCGTCCAACTGGACGCGCCGCCAGCCACTAATGCTCGATCGGTCCCTTCGGCATCACCAGCGCCGTGCCGGCTGTCGTCGGCCGCTCGATCATGCGGCGGACGCGGGGTGGCTCGTTGCCGCTGTGCAGGGCCCTTATACGCTCGCCGATGACCGCGTCGGCGTAGGTGGCGCGCCTGTTGTGGCGGATATATTCGACCCAGGTTGGCGTGTGGTAGTGCTCGATCCATATCGAGGGATTTTCGAGATCGCGCGCCAATGTCCAGTTGCGGGCGCCGTCACGCCGGCGGATGCGGCCCCGTTCGGCCATGGTGGCGAGGAATTCCGGTACGTCCTCGTTGCGGATCACGTATTCGATCATGATGGCGATGGGACCACTGCGCGGCTTGAGATCAAGCGCCAGATGCGGCTCCTGGAAGCGGTTAAGCGGATCGAGGTTGAGCACGGCCTGCTGCGGCAGCGGCAGCAGCAGGCCGATGGCGCCTCCCGCCAGCATCGCGACGCTGGCCGCCATCAGGGCGACTTCGGCGCCATGGGCGTCGGCAACCACGCCCCAGACCCAGCTGCCGAGCGCGATACCGCCGAAGGTTGCGGTCTGGTAGACCGAAAGCACGCGGCCGACCACCCAGCGCGGCGTCGACATCTGCACGGTGACATTGAAGTGCGAAAGCGCTGTCACCCAGCAGGCGCCGCCGACCAGCAAGCCGAGTGACGTCTGCCAGGCATTCTCGCTGACGGCGGCATTGAAGGCGCAGAGCGCGAAACCGGCGAATGCCATGCGCACCATGGTTTCGCTGGACAGCAGCTGCCGCAGCCTGACGCTGGTCAGCGCGCCGCCGACGGCGCCGATGCCGAAGGCGCCGAGCATGATGCCGTAGCTCAAGGCGTCGCCCTTGACGACGTCGCGCGCGACCAGGGGAAGCAGTGCCAGGACCGCGCCGGCGCTGAAGCCGAAGGCCGAGCTCCTGACCAGCACCTTGCCGATATTGGGCGACATCGCGACGTAGCGCAGGCCAGCGCCCATTGCGGCGCCCAGCGTCTCGCGCGGCAAGGTCGATGCCGGCAGTTCCGGCCTCCAGCGGGCCAGCACGACGATGAGGCCGACATAGCTCAGCGTGTTGACGGCAAAGGCCGCGGCGGCGCCTGCGGCGGCAACGATGATGCCGCCGATCGCCGGGCCGACGCTGCGCGTCAGGTTGAAGCCCATCGAGTTGAGCGCGATCGCCGCCGGCACCTTGGGACGAGGCACCATGTCGCCGACCGAAGCCTGCCAGGACGGGCTGTTGAGCGCGGTGCCACTGTCGATCAGGAAGGTGAAGGCGAGCAGCGTCCACGGCGTCATCAGGTCGAGATAGGTGAAGACGGTGAGAAGAGCCGAGACGGCGAGCATGAAGATCTGCGCGATCAGCATGATTTTGCGCCGGTTGAAACTGTCGGCGATGGCGCCGGCCAGCAGCGCGAAGAGCATGATCGGCAAAGTGGTCGAGGCCTGGACCAATGCGACCTGGTAGGACGAGGTAGCGATCGTAGTCATCATCCAGGCGGCACCGACGCCCTGGATGAGGCCGCCGAAATTGGAGACGAGGCTGGCGGACCACACCGCCCGGAAGATGCCGTGCCGGAACGGCGCCAGCGCCGAGGCGCTTTCGCTTTCCGGTGTGTCGTCGTTCATCGATGCTTTCCCGGGCTCAAATGCGTTTGTTCTTGCGATGAATCGGCCCCTCAAGCCATGGATTCAAAAAATAGAACATCACAGCGCAAAGGGCGAACGCATTCTCGAGAAAGATCATGGTCCAACAACAAGATAGCGAGCGCGGAGCCCGTCCGCGCGCGCCATAGCGGGCTCACTGCATGCCGTCCCTGACGATCGCCGCCACTTCGATCAAGCCTTCGAAATTGTCGGTGCGGCCCTGGCGGATGTCTTCGGTTTCGCGCAGCAGCCACAAACCGATCGAGATGAGATTGGCGCGCAGCTCCGTGGGCAGGGCGCTGTCGCCAGAGCGGAGATCTTCGACGAAGGCGGTCCAGACGCGACTGGTGAAATGCAGGGCCTCGGCCGCTTCCAGCGAATCGCGGCCAGCCGCCATCGCCGCCAACAGCATGTGGATCGAACGGCTAAGAAGCTGCCGATGCCTGGCCCCGGCAGCGGTCTGCATTTCGGCTCGGGGGAATTGATACATCGTTGCTGCTCTAGGTCAGGAAACTCAACAGATCGAGTTGCGAGATTTGATCCAGATGCTGGCATCGCCAGCTGCCGAATACGCATCACTTCACCAGGGACACCACCACGCGACGCCGCGCACAAAATCGCACCTGTTGCAGGGAGCGCGAATCCGGCTCCGGAATGGCTCCGGAACATGAGGTTTTGGTGGTCGCCGCGCCCCCGAGGAACGGCTGATTCGGCTACAATCTAACCGTAGACGAATCCGACATCAAACGCGATTTGACTGAAACGAATTCCATCGGTCGGGGCGCTCCGACGGTACATTTTCGAAGCGCCCGTGTGCTTTGCGGCGGTCGGATCCAACTGCAAGTGTGCCGTATCGGCAATTCGTCGATTGCGATAGGCTCCTGTTGTCGGGACGGATGGGGCGTCTGTCTCGGTTTGGCGTAACGCCGGTTGCATGCCACTGCGCGACAGAGCGCGGATTCGTGAAACTGGCTTTGGGGAATTGGGGGAAACAATGGGCGATTCAATTCAGGAAATAACGTCCGTCTCGTGGTTCGGGCGGATCAAGCGCGCGGTCGGCGGGATCGTTTTCGGCTTGCTCTTGATCGTGCTGATGGTGATCGGCCTGTTCTGGAACGAGGGTCGCGCCGTGCAGACGGCGCGTTCGCTGGCCGAGGGATCGGGCGCGGTGATCTCGGTTGGCGCCGATAGCATCGATGCTGGCAATGACGGCAAGCTTGTCCATGTCACCGGGGCGGTGACGGCGAGCGGCGGCCTTGCCGATCCGGACTTTGGCATTTCGGCGCAAGGATTGCGGCTGTCGCGCAGCACCGAGATGTACCAGTGGAAAGAAGAACAGAAATCCGAGACGACGAAGAAGCTTGGTGGCGGCGAGGAGACGGTGACAACCTACAGCTATTCGAAAGTGTGGGACGACAGCCAGATCAACTCGTCGGAGTTCAAGAAGCCGGACGGCCATGAGAATCCGCCGATGGAGATACACAGCAAGAGGTTCCAGATCCCGGACGGCAAGCTCGGTGCCTTCACGCTCGTCCGGCCGGTGCTGGACCTGATCGGCGGCGACAAGGAATTTTCACTGTCACCGGACCAGTCGGCTACCATCGATGCCGCCTATACCGGCACCAAGCGGGTCAACATCGTCGACGGAAAGATCTATCTCGGCTTCAACACCACGTCGCCGGCGCTGGGCGACTATCGCATTGGCTACGAGCTGGCGCCGCTCGGCCTGGTCAGCGTCGTCGCGCGCCAGGCAGCGGGCGGGTTCGAACCCTACCAGACAAAGGCCGGCGACCAGTTGCTGATGGTCGACATCGGCAATGTGCCGGCGGAAAAGATGTTCGCCGACGCGGTCAGCCAGAACACGCTTATCACCTGGCTGCTGCGCGCCGCCGGCCTGCTGCTGTTGGCCATCGGCTTTGCCCTGCTGCTCAGCCCGATTGGCGTCGTCCTCGACATTATTCCTTTGCTCGGCAGCGTGGCGCGGATGGGCACCGGCATCATTGCCTTTTTCCTGGCGATCCTGGTCGGCACGACGACGATGGCGATCGCCTGGTTCTGGTACCGGCCGGTGCTGGCGGCAGGCATCCTGGCCGCCGGCGTCATCGCGGCGGCGGCGGTCTATTATCTTGGCCGCTCGCGCAGGCAGGCCGCACCGCTTGCCACGCCGAGCGCCGCTACATGATTGCAGGCACCGGCGGCACTTCTAGCGGTCCTCGAAGCCGGTCAGCACGCCGACGGCGTTGACGCCGATCTCCTCGACGGCGTAGCCGCCTTCCATGACGAACAGCGTCGGCAGGCCGAGCCTGGCGATGCGGCGGCCGATTCTGGGATAGTTTTCCGTTTTCAGCTTGAACTGGCTGATCGGGTCCTTCTCGAAAGTGTCGACGCCGAGTGAAACCACGACGACGTCAGGAGCATAAGCCGAAAGCCTCGTGCAGGCCTCCTCGAGTGAGGCGTTCCACACGTCCCAGCCGGTGCCGAAGGGCATCGGATAATTGTCGTTGAAGCCTTCGCCGTCGCCCTCGCCGCGTTCGTCGGCATGGCCGAGAAAGAACGGATATTCGGTCATCGGATCGCCATGCAGGTTCAGCACCTGCACGTCGCCGCGGCGATAGAATATCTCCTGGGTGCCGTTGCCGTGGTGATAGTCGATGTCGAGGATCGAAACGCGCCCGGCGCCATGGTCGCGAAACCTTTGCGCGACGACGGCGGCGTTGTTGATGAAGCAATAGCCGCCCATGAAGGCCGCCCCTGCATGGTGCCCCGGCGGGCGGCACAGCGCGAAGGCGGAAGGCTCACCGGCCTTGACCAGCGCGGCGGCTGTCAGCGCGACATCATAGGACGACTTGATAGCGTCCCATGTGCCTTTGACAAAAGTCGCGCCGCCGTCGAAGGAGTAGAAGCCGAGCAACGCATCGATGCCTTTCGGGCGCACGTCGCCGCGCAGGCCGCGCGTCGGCCAGGTGAAGGGAATGGCCGAACCGGTGCGGCCCGACGCTTCCCAGAGCGGCCACACGGTCGGCAGGAAATCGATGTAGTCGCTGGCATGAACCTTCTTGGCGGCGGCGAGGTCGTGACTTTCCGGTGACAGGATCGGACCGAGCTTTTCGCTCTCCACCCGCGCCCTGATGAACTCGGCGCGCGAGGGCTTTTCAAAAGCCGGCACGATGGCGCCGGCGATCAGTTCGACATTGCCGGAATGGCCGGCATGGAGAGGCGAAAAAACAGTCTTCATGAAATCTTTCCGTGGTGAGACGCGGCGACCCTAACCGTCCTGCATGGCCCTTCACAAGGCGCTGGGCCAACCAGCCATGGCTTGCTGGCACGGCAGCCGGTCGTCTAGCCTGCCGGCAGCGCAACCAAACCGTGGGAAATCATGAGTTCAAATGCCGACCTGATCGTCACCAATGCCCGCGTGCTGACCATGGATGAAGGCAATCCGACGGCCGAAGCGGTGGCGATAAAGGACGGCAACATCCTGGCGGTTGGCGATCGCCGGACGATCGAGGCGCTGAAAGGGCCGGCCACGAAGGTCATCGATGCGCAAGGCGGGTCGGTGGTGCCGGGCTTTATCGAAGCGCATATGCATCTTTTCGGCGGCGCGGCCGAACTCGACAATCTGCACCTTCAGGGCGTGCATGGCTTCGATGCGCTGAGCGACGCGATCCGCGCCTACGCGGCGGCACGGCCGAACGCCAAATTGCTGCTGGGGGCCGGCGTCGACTACACTATCCTTTCCAAGGAAGAGCCGGTCACCCGCCATCATCTCGATCGCATCATCGCCGACCGGCCGTTCGCGATGTCGGCTTCCGATCACCACACGATGTGGGCCAACACAAAGGCGCTGGAACTGGCTGGCATCCTGCACGGCAAGCAACTCGGTCCCGGCAACGAGATCGTCATGGGAGCGGATGGCCTGGCGGCGGGCGAATTGCGCGAGGGCGAGGCGTTCGGGCCGATCCTCGAGCTTTCCGGGCAGAACCGCGTGCGGCTCGGCCTTGCGACAGGCGGCGAGCCCGAGCCGTACCCTTCCGCCGCCGAAGTCGCTGCCGATCGCGACCTGATGCATCGCGGGTTGGAATGGTGCGCCCGCCACGGCATCACCTCGATCCAGAACATGGACGGCAATTTTTACCAGCTCCAGCTGCTAGCCGGGCTGGAACAGGAAGGGCGGCTGCTCTGCCGCACCAAGATACCTTTTCATTTCAAGAATTTCATGACGCTCGACATGCTGGAAAAGGCATCGAGCATGGCCAACTCCTACCAATCGGAATGGCTGTCGTCCGGCATGGTCAAGATGTTTTACGACGGCGTGCTGGAAGGCTGGACCGCGGTCATGGTCGACGACTATGCCGACCGGCCGGGCTGGCGCGGTGAGCCGCTGTTTACGCCCGAGCATTTCGCCGAGGTGGCGCTGGAGGCCGACCGGCGCGGCCTGCAGATCGCCGTGCATTCGATCGGCGACGGCGCGGTGCGCGCGGTTCTCGACGGTTACGAGGCGGCGCAGCGGAAGAACGGCAGGCGCGACAGCCGGCACCGGGTCGAGCACATCGAGGTCACCACTGCCGCCGACGTGCCGCGCTTCGCCGAACTCGGCGTCATCGCCTCGATGCAGCCGCCGCACCCGCCCGGCGCCATGGACTTCCCGCTGGAGCCGACGCTTTCGCGCATCGGCCGCGAAAGATGGCCGCTGAGCTATGCCTGGCGGACACTGAAACAGGCGGGCGCGCATGTCGTCTTCGCTTCCGACTGGCCGGTGTCGCGGGTCGACCCGATCCTGGGCATTCAGGCGGCGGTGCTGCGCAAGCCTTGGGCAGAGGGCGATCCAGACCAGAGCTTCTCGCTGATCGAGGCGCTTGCCGGTTATACGGTCGAAGGTGCCTATGCCGAATTCATGGAACACCGCAAAGGCCGGCTGAAACCAGGCTATCTGGCCGATCTGGTGGTGCTGTCGGCCGATATCGAGGCAACTGAACCGGGTTTGCTACACAAGGTGCATCCGGTCAGCACCATCTGCGGCGGCAAGATCACTTACCAGGGTTGATGATGACGCTGACGATGGCACGGAGCTTGCATTCTGAACCGAGGTCCAGATGCATGGTTGCCAAGCCGACCGGCATATGCTGACCATCGAATGGGAACTGGATCCGCCATCAAGAGCGGACATGAAAATGGGGTAATGCGTGCCGGATCAACCGGGTAAGAGTGCAATCGAGGTCCGCGGCGTCCGCAAGGTGTTCGGTACCGGGGACGCCCAAGTCGCCGCTCTCGACACGGTTTCGGTGTCGATCCGCGAGAACGAGTTCTTCACGCTGCTGGGGCCGTCGGGCTGCGGAAAGACGACGCTGCTGCGGCTGATCGCCGGCTTCGATTTTCCCAGCGAAGGCGAAATCCTGCTGCACGGGCACGACATCGCGCCGCTACCGCCGTTCAAGCGGCCAGTCAACACCGTGTTCCAGTCCTACGCGCTGTTCCCGCACATGACCGTGGCCGAGAATATCGGCTTCGGCCTGGAGATGCTGGGCAAGCCGAAGACCGAAATCAAGGCGCGCGTCGCCGAGATGCTGAAGCTGGTCAAGATGGAGGCGCTGAGTGCCCGCCGCACCAGCCAGATCTCCGGCGGCCAGCAGCAGCGCGTGGCACTGGCGCGCGCGCTGGCACCGCAGCCAAAAGTGCTGTTGCTCGACGAGCCGTTGTCGGCACTCGACTACAAGCTGCGCAAGGAAATGCAGATCGAACTGAAACGGCTGCAGCACCAGACCGGCATCACCTTCATCTTCGTCACCCATGACCAGGAAGAAGCGCTGACCATGTCGGACCGCATCGCGGTGATGTCGGCCGGCAAGATCCTGCAGGTCGGCACGCCGCGCGATATTTACGACCGGCCGGCCGAGCGCTTCGTTGCCGACTTCATTGGCGAAACCAATTTCCTCAAGGGCACTGTCGTGTCGAAGAAATCCGGTATCGCGATGGTGAAGATCGCCTCCGAAGCGACGGTCGCGGCGGGATTTCCGGAAAACTTCGACCCTTCCGGCGCGGTGACTGTTGTGGTGCGGCCGGAACATGCCGATCTCGTCGCCGATGCCGCCAAGGGCATGGTCTCGGGAACCCTGGCAAATGTCGTCTATTTCGGCACCGACACCCACTATCACGTGAAGCTCGACGGCGGCGACGATTTCATCGTGCGCCACCAGAACAGCCGCTCGGGCGCCGTCTCATTCGAGCCGGGCGCCAAGGTCGGTGTCGTGTTCGAGGACGATGGCGCGCGCATTTTGAGGGATTGATGGCAGTCACGTTTTCCAAGGCGGCGGTATTCGAAGCGGAGGCGGAGAAAGCCACTGCAAGGCGCCACCGCCTGCTTTCGCTACCGGCTTTGGTAATCATCGGCATCTTCGGCGTGCTGCCGCTTCTCATCATCCTCATCTATTCATTTCTCGCCGCAGCACCCTATGGCGGGGTGCAGTGGAAGTTCTCGACAGACGCCTATCTGAACTTCCTGTTCCAGCGCGATATTTTCGACGACACGCTGCAGTTCACGCCGGATTTCCTGATCATCTATTTGCGCTCGTTTCTGTTTGCCGTGGTGACGACGATCATCTGCCTGCTGCTCGGCTTTCCGACCGCCTATTTCATGGCGACGCGACCGCCGGCGCAGCGCAACTGGTGGGTGCTGCTGATGACCATCCCATTCTGGTCGAACCTTCTGGTGCGCACGCTCGCCATCATGTTCATCATCCGCGACGAAGGCCTCATCAACAACGCGCTGATGGCACTGGGGGTGATCGAGAAGCCGATCACCATGCTCTACACCAACTTCGCCATCCAGCTCGGCCTGCTCTATTCGTTCCTGCCGTTCATGGTGCTGCCGCTCTATTCCAGCCTGGAGAAGCTGGATTTCCGGCTGGTCGAGGCCGCCTACGACCTCTACGCGACACGTCGGCAGGTGCTGTGGCGCGTGATCATCCCGCTGTCGCGGCCCGGCATCATCGCCGGCTGCCTGCTGGTCTTCATTCCGGCCCTCGGCGCTTATGTGACGCCGCTGATCCTGGGCGGCGGCATCCATCTGATGATCGGCGATCTCATCGCCCAGCAGTTCGGTTCCGGGCGCAATTGGCCGCTCGGTTGCGCGCAGGCGCTGATCCTGATGGCCGCGGTGCTGGTGGCGCTCTACTTCTATGTCCGCAACACGTCGGGGAAGATGGCGCATGGCTGACCCCCGCAGTGCCGATATCAAGGACCAGCCGGGGTTCCGCTCGATCGCCATCATCTGCCTCTGCGTGCTCTACGCGCCGATCCTGATCCTGATGATCTTTTCGCTGAATACAGGGTCTCTGGTGACGCGTTGGGAGGGCATCGGGTTCGGCTGGTATGGCAGGGCGCTGTTCAACCAGGAATTCCACAACGCCGCCAAGAACACGCTGATCATCTCTGTCACCGCCACGATCGTTTCGACGATCGCCGCGACGCTGGCGGCAATCGGCATGACCCGCGTGAAGCCGTGGCGCGGGCTGTCGGCCGCCTTCATGGTCATCAACCTGCCGCTGATGGTTCCGGAAATCATCACAGCGGTGGCGACGCTCTCTTTCTTTGCGTTGATCGCGGGCACTTTCGGGCTCAATTTCGGCATCGGAAATCTGATCCTCGCCCACACCGTTTTTTGCATTCCATTCGCCTATATGCCGATCCGGGCGCGGCTCGAGGACATGGACCTGACGCTCGAAGCTGCGGCGGCCGACCTCTATGCCACGCCGTGGCATGCTTTCAGGCGCATAACGCTGCCATTGCTGGTTCCCGGCATCCTGTCAGGTGGGGCGCTCGCCTTTATCGTCTCCTTCGACGATTTCACCATCACGCAGCTGGTCGCCGGCCCCGGGCAGACGACGCTGCCCCTCTACATCTGGAACCAGATCAGGCGGCCAATGACGCCGGAGATAAATGCCATCTCCACCATCCTGTTGCTGGTTTCGATCCTGTTCGTCTCAATCTCGTTCCTGATCGCGCGCCGACGCGCCAAGTAAATTATAGGCCAGTGAATCAATGGGAAGGCAAAGGAGAGTGTGATGTCTAGGAAAATGATGGCTGCCGTGTCGACGGCGGCGCTTTTATGGGCGGTGCCTGCGCTCGCCGACGGTGAGCTGCACATCTACAATTGGGGTGACTACACCAACCCGAAGCTGATCGAAAAATTCGAAAAACAGTACAACGTCAAAGTGACGCTGGACGACTACGATTCGAATGAGACGATGCTGTCGAAGGTACGCGCCGGCAATTCCGGCTATGACATCGTCGTCCCTTCCGACTACACCGTGAAGATCATGATCGATGAGGGCCTGCTCGAAAAGACCGAGCCCAATGCGATGCCGAACGGCAAGAATCTCGACCCGCGCTTCGTCGACATTTACTGGGACAATGGCCGTCACTACACCGTCCCGTGGCAATTCGGCACCACTGCGTTCGAAGTCAACACCGACAAATACAAGGGCGACATCGACACGCTGGCGATCCTGTTCGATCCGCCAGACGAGTTGAAGGGCCAGATCAACATGCTCGACGATGTCAACACTGTGATGCATGCGGCCGAGCGCTATGCCGGCGTGCCGCGCTGCGGCGCCGACAAGGCCAATCTGAAGAAGGTCAACGACATACTGATGGCCGCCAAGCCGTCATGGAAGACCTTCAGCTACGACACCATAACCAAGATCACCTCCGGCGACGTGATCGTTACCGAGGCTTGGAATGGCGCAACCTATCGTGCGCGCCAGAAAATCCCGGCGATCAAATATGCCTATCCCAAGGAAGGCATCGAAGGCTGGATGGACAATGTCGCCGTGTTGAAGGGCGCCAAGAATCTCGAAAACGCCAAGCTGTTCCAGGATTTCGTCATGGCTCCGGAAAACGCGGCGCTGATTTCGGAATTCGCCGGCTACGACAACGGCATTGCCGGCAGTCACAAGTTCCTGCCGCCCGATTTCGCCAGCGCGCCGGAAATCAATCCGCCGGCCGGTGCACCGGCGGCGGAATTCGTACCGCCTTGCCCACCGGAAGTGGTCGAGATCTACAACAAGATCTGGACCAATTTGCGCAAGTAGCCTTGCTCTAGGCTTCGGCCTCCCTTCCTTGCGCAAGGGGGTTGGATGAAATCTTACCGCAACAGCGAACCGGCGCCGCCGATCATGCAGGGTTCGCCGCCGCAGATGGTTCCGCCGAAGCTCGACTGGGACCGGCCGCCATGGAACCGATGGGCGTTCCAGCATATCCGCGAAATTCTGCCGACCGTCGAAGTCTGGCGCGGCAACGGCCATCGCCACAGGCTGGACCGGGCCGAGGTCGATTTCGATGCGCTGCCGGTGAGCGACAGCACGGGTAAGGCGACGACGCTGGCCGGGCTGCTCGACGAGACCTACACCGACGGGTTCCTCGTGCTCAAGGACGGCAAGGTCGCCTATGAGCGCTACTTCAACGGCATGACCGAGCGCACGCTGCATCTGTCGCAGTCGATGGCGAAGTCGGTCACCGCATCGGTGTTCGGCATACTGGTCGGACGCGGGCTGATCGATCCGGCTTTGCCGGTGACGACCTATCTGCCGGAGCTGGAGGCGACCGGCTGGGCAGGCGCCAGTGTGCAGCATGCGCTCGACATGACGAGCGGGGTGAGCTTTTCCGAGGAATACACCGATCCCTATTCGGACATCGGCCAGGTCGATGTCGCCACCGGCTGGAAGCCGGTGCCGCCGGACAGCGATCCGGCCTTCCGCTGGCCGTCGCACATGTTCGAGCTGATCCTGGGGCTTAAGGAAAAGAGCCGACCGCACGGCGCTGCCTTCGAATACCGCTCGATCGAGACCGACGTGCTTGCCTTCATCATGGAACGGGTGAGCGGCAAGCGCCTGGCGCAGCTGGTCTCGGAAGAGCTCTGGCAAAAGCTCGGCGCGGATGAAAGTGCCTGCTTCACCGTTGACAGCGCCGGTTATGCAGTTGCCGACGGCGGCTTCAACGCCACGCTGCGCGACTATGGCCGCTTCGGCCAGCTGATCCTCGACAATGGCGGCGGCGTCGTGCCGGCCGACTGGATCGAGGCGACGCGCAATGGCAGGCATGGACCGGACTTCAGTCCCAGCCTGCCGGAAGGCAGCTACCGCAACCAGTTCTGGATCGAGGACCCGCGCTCGCGGGCACTGATGTGCCGGGGCGTGTTCGGGCAGCTGATCCATATCGACTGGAACATGAAAATGGTCGTGGTGAAGCTTTCGAGCTATCCGGATTTTACCAACGTCGCCTATTCGGTGGCGACTTTGAAAGCCGTGCACGCGATCGCCGCGGCGCTCGCCTAGAACGCCAAGACCGAAGGAAGCTCCAATGGCCGGCAAGACCGCGTTCGAGACCAGGTATGGCTTTGCCCGAAACCAAGTGCTGCTCGGCAATTGGCGAGAAAGCCCGTTCAGCCGGTGGTCGTTCCAGAATGCCGGCGAGCTGGTGCCGAGCGCTGCCGTGGCGGCAAAGCCGGGCAGCAGCGAGGCGCCGGCGCAGGATTTCGGCGAGCTACTTGGTGAAAAGGTCGCTCTTGCAGGCGGCGCGGAGACTGTCGCAGCTTTTCTCAAGCGCTCCGATACCGACGCGCTGACGATCATGAAAGGCGGCAAATTCGTCGGCGACTGGTTCGCACCGCATATGGAGTTCGGGGCGCGCCACATCGTCTTTTCGATCAGCAAGTCGCTGACCGCGATTGTTGCCGGGATATTGGCAGGCGAGGGGATTTTCGATCCGCAGGCTCCGGTAAGCCGCTATCTGCCCGAAGCTGCCGGCTCGGCCTATGGCGATGCGAGTGTGCGGCACGTGCTCGATATGAGTGTCAGCCTCGATTTCGAAGAGGCCTATCTCGATCCGGAAAGCGCCTTCGCCCGCTATCGCCGCGCCATGCTTGTGGAATCCAGGCGGGGGCTCCGAGAGCCTGGCCACTTTCCTCATGACGCTGCAAGGTCTGACCGAGCCGCATGGCCAAACGTTCCGCTACCGTTCGCCCAATTCCGACCTGCTCGGCATCCTGCTCGAACGTGCGTCGGGCCGGCGCTTCGCCGATCTGATGCGCGAGAAATTATGGGCGCCGCTCGGTGCTGTCGGCGATGCCTCGGTGACGGTCGATATGGAAGGCACGTCGCGTACGGCCGGCGGCATTTCGGTGACGCCGCGCGACCTCGCCCGGGTCGGCGAGATGATGCGGCAAGGCGGCATGGCCAATGGCTGCCGTATCGTGCCGGAGAGCTGGGTGCGCGACACGACCGAAACTGGCGGTGACGCCGAGGCTTGGCAACGCGGCACGATGGCGTTCCTGTTTCCACAGGGCCGCTACCGCAACAAATGGTACCAGACGGGAGCGGCAAGCGGCGCGTTTTGCGGCATCGGCATCCACGGCCAGTGGCTGTACGTCAATCCGAAGGCCGAAACGGTAATCGCAAAGATGTCGTCGCAGCCGGTACCGGTCGACGATCCGCTCGATTTGGATATGATTTCTTTCTTCGAGGCGCTGAGCCGGATGGTCTGATCCGATCCAGACAGCCCGACCTTTCCTGTGGACCTCTCGCCGGGTTGAAAATGGCGCAGTTGGCGCAGCAGTGCTCTGCGCCTATGGTCGCGTCTCTTTTCGACGAACAGCAGGATCGACATGGCATCCGACATCAAGCGCATCGCAACCATCATAGCCGCCGAGATCGGCGCCCGGCCCGAACAGGCCGCGGCGGCGATCGGCTTGCTCGACGACGGTGCGACCGTGCCGTTCGTGGCGCGCTACCGCAAGGAGGTCACCGGCGGCCTGGATGACACACAGCTGCGCGACCTCGCCGAGCGGCTCGCCTATCTGCGCGAGCTTGACGCGCGCCGCGACACCATCGTTGGTTCGATCCGCGAGCAGGGCAAGCTAACGGAAGAGCTTGAGGCAAAGATCGCTGCGGCCGTCACAAAGGCCGAGCTCGAAGACATCTACCTGCCTTACAAGCCGAAGCGCCGGACCAAGGCCGAGATCGCACGCGAGCGCGGACTGGGACCGCTGGCGGAAACTATCCTGGCCGATCGTGCGGCCGTGCCGGCCGAGCTGGCGCTGGCCTACATCAGCGAAGACGTGGTCGATACCAAGGCAGCGCTCGAGGGAGCGCGCGATATCCTGTCCGAACAGTTCGCCGAGAATGCCGACCTGGTCGGCAAGCTGCGTGCCTACATGAAGGAACGCGCCTTCCTGCGCTCGCGCGTCATCGACGGCAAGCAGGAGGCCGGCGCGAAATTCTCCGACTATTTCGACCATGTCGAGCGCTGGGCCAACGTGCCGAGCCATCGCGCGCTGGCCATGCTGCGTGGCCGCAACGAGGAGGTGCTGTCGCTCGACATCGAGGTCGATGCCGACGATGTGTCACCGGTGAAACCGGTCGAGCGGATGATCGCCGACGCCTACGCCATCGGCCGCCAGTTGCCAGGCGACCGCTGGCTGATGGAGGTCGCCGGCTGGACCTGGCGCATAAAGCTGTCGCTGCACCTGACGCTCGATCTGATGCGGGACTTGCGCGAGCGGGCCGAGGAGGAAGCAATCCATGTCTTCGCCCGCAATCTCAAGGATTTGCTGCTTGCCGCGCCCGCCGGCTCACGGCCGACGATGGGCCTCGATCCGGGCATCCGCACCGGGGTCAAAGTGGCGGTGGTGGACGGCACCGGCAAGGTTCTGGCGACGACGACGGTCTATCCGTTCCCGCCGAAGAACGATGTCCGCGGCACGCAGGCCGAACTGGCGAAGCTCATCCGGCTGCACAAGGTCGAGCTGATTTCGATCGGCAACGGCACCGGCAGCCGCGAGACCGAAAGGCTGGTGGCCGACATGCTGGCTGATATGCCGGCCGGGTCCGGGCCGAAGCCGCTCAAGGTGATCGTCAGCGAGGCCGGCGCCTCGGTCTATTCGGCGTCGGCAACGGCGGCGGCGGAATTTCCCGGCCTCGACGTGTCGCTGCGCGGGGCGGTGTCGATCGCGCGGCGCCTGCAGGATCCGCTCGCCGAACTGGTCAAGATCGAGCCGAAGTCGATAGGCGTCGGCCAGTATCAGCACGATGTCGACCAGTACCGGCTCGGCCGCTCGCTGGAAGCGGTGGTCGAGGATGCGGTCAATGCCGTCGGCGTCGATCTCAACACGGCGTCGGCGCCGCTTCTGGCGCGGGTTTCGGGTCTCGGCGCATCGCTGGCCGAAGCGATCGTTGCGCATCGCGATGCGACCGGCCCGTTCGCCAGCCGCCGCGAACTGTTGAAGGTGGCGCGGCTCGGACCCCGCGCCTTCGAGCAATGCGCCGGCTTCCTGCGCATTCCCAACGGTAGCGAACCGCTCGATGCCTCAGCCGTGCATCCGGAGGCCTATGGCGTGGCCAAGAAGATCGTTGCCGCCTGTGGGCGCGACCTCCGCTCGCTGATGGGCGACAGCGCCGCACTCAAGGCGCTCGATCCGCGCGTCTTCGTCGACGAGCGCTTCGGCCTGCCGACGGTGCGCGACATCCTGTCGGAGCTGGAAAAGCCCGGCCGCGATCCGCGCCCCGGCTTCAAGACCGCGACCTTTGCCGACGGCATCGACGACATCAAGGATCTGAAGCCCGGCATGCAGCTTGAAGGCACTGTCACCAATGTCGCGGCCTTTGGCGCCTTCGTCGATATCGGCGTGCACCAGGACGGGTTGGTGCACGTCTCGCAACTGGCGGATCGGTTCGTCAAGGACGCGCACGAGGTGGTCAAGGCCGGCGACGTGGTCAAGGTGCGCGTCGTCGACGTCGACATCAAGCGCAAGCGCATCGGGCTGTCGATGCGCAAGGACGGCGACGGTGGCGCACCGAAGCCGCCACGCGACAATGGCAGCAGGCCGGTGCCGCACGCGCCGGCGCCTCAGCGTAAACCGGAGCGGCCGGCGCAGCAGGGCGCGTTCGGCGCCGCTTTGGCCGATGCGTTGAAGCGCAAGTAATTCGCGAGCAGGGCTACGCCAGGTCAGAAGGCGGCGCTCGACATTGATGATCCATCACCAATGCTCATGGATCGGCGAAGCTATTTCGTTTGATTTTTTGGGGACGGAAGCCGATAAGCCGCGCGTTTCAAGATTTCTGTTTGATGCATGTCGTTATCCCCAAGCTGCCGAACACCCTCGGGTCAGGCCCGTGGGCAAGCTTTGGGCGACATGCATGAGTTTGGGAGACCGAGAGCCATGGCCGCCGATAAGAATGCATTCGTCTGGGACGATCCTTTCCTGATCGAGGACCAGCTTTCGGAGGACGAGCGCATGGTGCGCGATGGCGCCGCGGCGTTTGCCGCCGACAAGCTCGCTCCGAAGATCGAGGAAGCCTATCTCGAGGAGAAGACCGACGCCGGGATCTTTCGCGAAATGGGCGAGGCCGGTCTGCTCGGCATCACCATTCCCGAGGAATATGGCGGGCTCGGCGCCAACTACGTCACCTACGGGCTGGTGGCCCGTGAGGTCGAACGCGTCGATTCCGGCTATCGCTCGATGATGAGTGTGCAGTCGTCGCTGGTGATGTATCCGATCCATGACTATGGCTCGGAAGAACAGCGCAGGAAATACCTGCCGAAGCTGGCGTCGGGCGAATGGATCGGCTGCTTTGGCCTGACCGAGCCGGATGCCGGTTCCGACCCGGGCGGCATGAAGACGCGGGCCGAAAAGACTGCGAACGGCTACAGGATCTCCGGTTCGAAGATGTGGATTTCCAACGCGCCGATCGCCGACGTTTTCGTCGTCTGGGCAAAATCGGCCGCGCATGACAACGAGATTCGCGGCTTTGTCCTGGAAAAGGGCATGAACGGGCTGTCGGCGCCGAAGATCGGCGGCAAACTGTCGCTGCGAGCGTCGATCACCGGCGAAGTGGTGATGGAAGGCGTCGAGGTCGGCGAGGATGCGCTGCTGCCCAATGTATCGGGCTTGAAGGGGCCGTTCGGCTGCCTCAACCGGGCGCGCTACGGCATCTCCTGGGGCGCCATGGGCGCGGCGGAGGATTGCTGGCACCGCGCCCGCCAGTATGGCCTCGACCGCAAGCAGTTCGGCAAGCCGCTGGCCGGCACGCAGCTTTTCCAGAAGAAGCTCGCCGACATGCAGACCGAGATCGCGCTCGGCCTGCAGGGCAGCCTGCGCGTCGGGCGGCTGATGGATGAAGGCAAGATGGCGCCGGAGATGATCTCACTCGTCAAGCGCAACAATTGCGGCAAGGCGCTCGACATCGCCCGCCAGGCCCGCGACATGCATGGCGGCAATGGCATCCAGATCGGCTACCACGTCATGCGCCACGCCCAGAACCTGGAAACCGTCAACACCTACGAGGGCACGCATGACGTGCATGCGCTGATCCTCGGACGGGCGCAGACCGGGTTGCAGGCGTTCTTTTAGCATTGGCAGATGTCCTCCGCTTCCAGGACGCCACTGCTTCGCATCTTCCCTCGCAAAGCGGCAGATCGGCAATTTTCGCCGACGGTGCCACATTTTGTTCTTGCTTTGTGCCGGCAGCTATGCTACTAATTTGGTTATGGTGCTAATTGGCACCGGCGACCCGCCCACCGAGGCGGGTTTTCTTTTCAGCTCTTTTCGACCAAGCGTCGCGCGGGCTGCCGATCATCGATATCGGCGGGACAGCGCCCGGTGCTGACCCGCCGGCCTTCGGCTCTGCACCGTTGTATCGTTTTGCCGCAACGCTGCGGAATCCCAGGGTCGGCGCTCCGTTTGTGAGGCTGTGGAGGCTGCTTAATTTAGGTGCAGCGCAACATCTCTGCTTGGAGAATGGTCAGCATTCGTGTCAGGGTTCAGCGAACTCCTTTTGAAACGCCGACTTCAGGGGCACCATGGCAATTCTGGCAGCCGTCTATCACCTGACCCACTACAAATACGACCGGCCGGTCGTATTGGGCCCGCAAGTCATAAGGTTGCAGCCTGCGCCGCATTCCCGCACCAAAGTGCTCAGCCATTCGCTGAAGGTCGGGCCGGCAAACCACTTCGTCAATCTGCAGCAGGACCCCTACGGCAATTTCCTTGCCCGCTTCGTCTTCCCCGAGCCGGTAACGGAATTGAAGATCGAGGTCGATCTCGTTGCCGACATGACGGTCTACAATCCGTTCGATTTCTTCGTCGAACCGTCGGCCGAGACGTTTCCGTTCGAATACCCGGAAGAGATCAGGGACGATCTGACCATCTACCGGACGCCGGAACCGGCAGGGCCACTGTTGCAGGCGTTCCTCAAAACCATCGACCGCAGTGCGACCAATACCGTCAATTTTGTCGTCGACCTCAATGCGCGGCTGCAGCGCGAGATCGCCTATATCGTGCGCATGGAAACCGGCGTCTTCTCGCCCGAGGAAACGCTGGCCGCCGGCAAGGGATCCTGCCGCGATTCGAGCTGGCTCCTGGTGCAGATACTGAGGAACCTCGGCATCGCCGCGCGTTTCGTCTCCGGCTATCTGATCCAGCTCAAACCCGACCTCGTCGCGCTCGACGGACCGCCCGGTACGGCGACCGATTTCACTGACCTCCATGCCTGGTGCGAGGTGTATCTGCCGGGCGCCGGCTGGATCGGCTTCGACCCGACCTCCGGCCTGCTTACCGGCGAAAGCCATGTGCCGCTCGCGGCAACGCCGCATTTCCGCAATGCCGCGCCGATCTCCGGCATGGCGAGCTTCGCCAATGTCGAATTCGGCTTCGACATGCGGGTCGACCGCATCGCCGAACATCCGCGCATCACCAAGCCGTTCTCCGACGAGAGCTGGCAGGCGCTCGACGCGCTGGGCGTCGAGGTCGATGCAGCACTCCAGGCCGGCGACGTGCGGCTGACCATGGGCGGCGAGCCGACCTTCGTCTCAATCGACGATTTCGAGGCGGCCGAGTGGAACACCGCCGCCGTCGGGCCAACAAAACGCGAAAAGGCCGATGCGCTGATCCGCCGGCTGCGCGAACGCTTCGCGCCGGGCGGCTTCCTGCATTACGGACAGGGCAAATGGTACCCCGGCGAAAGCCTGCCGCGCTGGACGTTCTCGCTTTACTGGCGCGCCGACGGCGAGCCGGTGTGGAGCGATCCGTCACTGATCGCACATGAAAAGAGCGAGGCGGATGTCGGACCGAAGCAGGCCGAGAGCCTGCTGACCGCGATTGCCGACGAACTCGGCATCGACAAGACGATGGTCAGCGAAGCCTATGAGGATCCGGCCGAATGGCTGCTCAAGGAAGGCAAGCTGCCGGACAATGTCGATCCCTCCAATTCGAAGCTGGAGGACCCGGAGGAGCGCAGCCGCATGGCGCGGGTGTTCGAACGCGGGCTGACCAAGCCGTCGGGCTACGTGCTGCCCGTCCAGCGCTGGAACAGCCAGGCTTCCGGACCGCGCTGGCGCTCGGAGAAGTGGAAGACGCGGCGCGGCAGGCTGTTCCTGGTGCCCGGCGATTCGCCGGTCGGCTACCGCCTGCCGCTTGGCACGCTGCCTTATGTGCCGCCGGCGCAGTTCCCCTATATCGTACCGGTCGATCCATCGCTGCCGCGCGGACCATTGCCGGCGCGTGAGGCGATCTTGCCCGGTGCTGCTTCTTCGCCCGCTCCGGCCGAACTGGAAGGCGCCGACGAAATGGCGCGACGCCAGCAGGCGGTCTCCTTCACGGCCGTTACCGGCCAGCAAGACCGCGTCGAACAGGAGATTACCGAGATCGGCGGCGCTGTGCGCACAGCGCTTTCGGTCGAGCCGCGCGACGGACGGCTTTGTGTGTTCATGCCGCCGGTCGAGGCGCTGGAGGATTATCTCGAACTGGTCGCGGCGGCGGAGAACGCGGCAAGGGCTATCGGCCTGCCGGTGCATATCGAGGGCTACGGCCCGCCGCACGATCCGCGCCTCAATGTCATCCGTGTCGCACCCGATCCCGGCGTCATCGAGGTCAATATCCACCCCGCCGCGAATTGGCAGGATTGCGTGGCGACGACCACGGCGATCTACGAAGAGGCGCGGCAGACGCGGCTTGGCGCCGACAAATTCATGATCGACGGCCGTCACACCGGCACCGGCGGCGGCAACCACGTCGTCGTCGGCGGTGCCACGCCCAATGACAGTCCGTTCCTGCGCCGCCCCGACCTGTTGAAGAGCCTGGTGCTGCAATGGCAGCGGCATCCGTCGCTATCCTATCTGTTCTCCGGCCTGTTCATCGGCCCGACCAGCCAGGCGCCGCGCTTCGACGAGGCACGACACGATTCGCTCTACGAACTCGAGATCGCGATGGCGCAGGTGCCACATCCGGACAAGGGCGCGGCACCCCTGCCGTGGCTGGTCGACCGGCTGTTCCGCAACCTCCTGACCGACGTGACGGGCAATACGCATCGCTCCGAAATCTGTATCGACAAGCTGTTTTCGCCGGACGGGCCGACCGGCCGGCTGGGGCTGGTCGAATTCCGCGGCTTCGAGATGCCGCCCAACGCGCGCATGAGCCTGGCGCAGCAATTGCTGGTGCGCGCCATCATCGCCCGGGCCTGGAAGAACCCGCTCGACGGCCGCTTCGTACGCTGGGGCACCTCGCTGCACGACCGTTTCATGCTGCCGCATTATGTCTGGGCGGATTTTCTCGATGTGCTGGACGACCTCAAGCTGAACGGCTTTGCGTTCCGTCCGGAATGGTTCGACGCCCAGCTCGAATTCCGCTTTCCGTTCTGCGGCGAGGTCCAGCATGCCGGCATCAAGCTGGAGCTCAGGCAAGCACTGGAGCCTTGGCATGTGATGGGCGAGCAAGGCGCGATCGGCGGCACGGTGCGCTTTGTCGATTCCTCCGTCGAACGGCTGCAGGTGAAGACCGAGGGGCTCAACCCGGAACGTCACGCCGTCGTCTGCAACGGCCGCCGGGTGCCGATGAAGGTGACCGACAACCGCGAGATCGCGGTGGCCGGCGTTCGCTTCAAGGCCTGGCAGCCGGCGTCGGGCCTGCATCCGGCGCTGCCGGTCAACACGCCGCTGGTCTTCGATATCTATGACCGCTGGTCGGGCCGCGCGGTTGGCGGTTGCGTCTACCATGTGGCACATCCCGGCGGGCGCAGCTACGACACGTTCCCGGTCAACGGCAATGAAGCGGAGGCGCGGCGGCTCGCCCGCTTCGAGCCGCGTGGCCATACTCCGTCCGGCTATGTGCTGCGCAACGAAGAAGCCTCTGAAGATTTCCCGATGACCCTTGACCTTCGGCGGCCGCAAAGACTCTGATCAGCCATGGCGAAGGGGAATCACAAAAAGCTGCGCAGCAAGCCGCAGACCCACAGTCTGCTGGAGCACTATCAACCGATCGACGGCGTCGTCGACGAGATGGTCGATGCGTCGGGCAATCCGCGGCCGGCCTGGCGGCACTTCATCGAGGCACTGGAGGACCTGGGGCCGGAAAAGCTTGCCCAGCGTTTTGCCCGCGCCGACCAGTACCTGCGCGATGCCGGCGTCTACTACCGCGTCTACGACAAGGCCGGCGCCAATGAGCGGGAATGGCCGCTGGCGCATGTGCCGCTGCTGATCGAGGAGGAGGAATGGGCTGACATCAGCGCCGGCCTGGTCCAGCGCGCCGATCTGTTCGAGGAGACCATCGCCGACATTTACGGGCCGAACCGGCTGGTCGAGAAAGGCATTCTGCCGGCTGGATTGATCGCGGCCAGCTCGGAATATTTGCGGCCGGTCGTCGGCACCAGGCCTGCCAGCGGCCATTTCCTGCATTTCTGCGCCTTCGAGCTCGGTCGTGGCCCGGACGGCCGCTGGTGGGTGCTTGGCGACCGCACCCAGGCGCCATCGGGCGCCGGCTTTGCGCTGGAAAACCGCGTCGCCACCACAAGGGCACTGTCCGACATTTACGGCGAGATGCATGTGCACCGCTTGGCCGGTTTCTTCCGCCGTTTTCGCGATGCGCTGATCGGCATGGCCAAGCAAGCCGGCGGCCGTGTCGCCATCCTGACGCCGGGACCGCTGAACGAGACCTATTATGAACATGCCTATATCGCCCGCTATCTCGGCATCATGCTGCTCGAGGGCGAGGACCTGACTGTCTCCGGCGGCAGGCTGATGGTGCGCACAGTTTCGGGGCTGATGCCGGTCAGCGTCTTGTGGCGACGGCTCGACGCTGCCTTTGCCGATCCGCTCGAGTTGCGGTCGGACTCGCAGATCGGCACGCCGGGGCTGGTCGAAGCGGTCCGGCAAGGGGCGGTTTCGGCCGTCAATGCACTGGGTTCCGGCCTGATGGAGACGCGCGCTCTGCTCGCCTTCCTGCCGAAGATTTCGCGCGCCCTGCGCAATGAGGAACTGCTGCTGCCGACCGTCGCGACATGGTGGTGCGGGCAGGATACGGAGCGCGAACATGTGCTCGCCAATATCGATAGCATGGTGATCGGCCCGGCACTGTCGACGCGGCTTGCCTTCGAGGACGACGGCTCGACCAAGCTCGGGTCAGCGCTGTCGGCCGAGGAACGGGCCGAGCTCGTCGCCCGGATCGAACAAGACGGCGGCGACTTTGTCGGCCAGGAAGCGGTGACGCTGTCGACCACTCCTGTCTATGTCAGCGGCTGGCTGGAGCCGCGGCCGGCAAGCCTGCGCGTCTATCTGGCGCGGACGCCGGAAGGCTGGACCGTGATGCCGGGCGGTTTTGCCCGTGTCGGCTTCTCGCTCGACCCGACGGCCATCGCCATGCAGCGCGGCGGCCAGGCGGCGGATGTTTGGGTGGTCAGCGACAGGCCGGTGGAGCGTGAGACGCTGCTGCCGCAGGAGCATGACAGCTTCACCCGAACCTTGCCGGGCAGCCTGCCCAGCCGCGCGGCGGAAAACCTGACATGGCTCGGCCGCTATATCGAGCGATCGGAAGACACGGTGCGCATCCTGCGCGCCTACCACGTGCGGCTGGCCGAGACATCCGATCCCGAGATGCCGCTGCTCGCCGACATCAGGGACTATCTCGCGCCGTTCGGTATCGACGTCGAGACGGCAATCCCGTTGGGGCTCATCGGCACGCTGGACAGCGCCGTGTACAGCGCCGGGCAGATCCGCGACCGCTTCTCGCCCGATGGCTGGCTGGCATTGAAGGACCTGTCGAAGACGATCCATCAATTTGCCGTGACAGTGGCGCCGGGCGACGACGCGACAAGGGCAATGACGGTCATCCTGCGCAAGCTGGCCGGGTTTTCCGGCCTGCTGCACGAGAACATGTACCGCTTTGCCGGCTGGCGTTTCCTGGAAATCGGCCGCAGGCTCGAACGCGGCATCCAGATCGCCCGCACGCTCGCCCGACTGACCAGGGCCGAGGCGCCGGAAGGCGCGCTCGACATGATGCTGGAGATCGGCGACAGCGTCATGACCCACCGCCGGCAATATCCGGTGCAGGCGGGACGGCGTACCGTGGTCGACCTTCTGGCGCTCGATCCGCTCAACCCGCGCTCAATCCTGTTCCAGCTCGAACGGCTGAAGGCCGAAATCGCGCTGCTGCCCTCTGTCGGCGGTGAAGGCCATATGTCGCCGGCGGCCAAGGAAATCCTGCAGCTCAACACGTCGATCGCCATCAGGGAGCCCTCGGACATGACGGCCAAGGCCCTCAGCGATCTCGCCAATGAAATCGGCGGCCTCTACAACAGCCTCTCCAAAGCCTATTTCGGATAGAGACGGCATGCTCTACGACATCAGGCTTCACCTGCGTTACGACTATGATGCGGCGGCCGGCGGCGGCCGCCATCAGGTGCGTATGCTGCCGCCGACCATCCCTGGCGTACAGCGCGTCATCGCCGCTTCACTGTCTTTTGTGCCGGCGCCCAGCGAACGCTCCGACTTTTCCGACTTTTTCGGCAACAGTGTCACCTCGATCGCCTTTCGTGACGCACATGATGCGCTCGACATCAGGATGAGCGCGCGTGTTTCAGTGTCGCGGCCGGAGCCCGGGCTCGACGTATCGCCCGACCTACGCCGGCTGAGGGAAGAACTCGGCGCGGTGCACTCGCTGGCGCCGGCTTCGCCGCATCACTTTCTGGCCGCCAGCGATCATGCCGGCATCGACCCGGCAATCACTGCCTATGCGAAAGGCAGTGCCAGCAGTTCGACGGTCGGCACGGCCATGGCTCTGTGCAACCGCATTCACCGCGATTTCACCTATGACGGCGAGGCGACCACGGTGCAGACGCGGGCCAGCGACGCCTTCGGCCTGAAGCGCGGCGTCTGCCAGGATTTTTCCCATATCATGATCGCCGGCCTGCGTGGCCTCGGCATTCCTGCAGGCTATGTCAGCGGATTCCTACGCACCATCCCGCCGCGTGGGAAGCCGCGGCTCGAAGGCGCCGACGCCATGCATGCCTGGGTCAAGGTGTGGTGCGGGCGCGATGCCGGCTGGCAGGAATTCGATCCGACCAACGGCATGCGGGCAAGCAACGATCATATCACGGTCGGCTATGGCCGCGACTACTCCGATGTGGCGCCGATCGTCGGCGTGCTGAAAACCACGGGCGGGCAGGTTGGCGAGCAGGCAGTCGACGTCATACCGGTCGTGCTCGAAAAGGCGTGACGGCACCTCCTCGTTGGACGGCGTCGTCGTTAATCAGTCTTGGACCAAGAAATCAAGAGGCGTGGAACCCGCAGCCAGCAAGCGGCTTATCTACGGAAATTCCAGTGGAGAGGACATGCTGGACAAATCCGGGTCGTCGTCTGGCCGATCGGCTGTTAGGAAAGCTGCACCAAAGAACGGGGTGCCGCGGAACGGAGCACTGGAGAACGGCGCGCACGCCTCGGCCGTTCGGGCCTCGCTCAACTATGTTGCCGACACCGAACCCGGTATTCGCCGGCTGCGTTCAGGCAAGGGCTTCTCATACAAAGGGCCGGACGGGCGTGCCGTCGACCAGGACGCGTTGGCACGCATCAAGGCGCTCGCCATTCCACCGGCCTGGACGGATGTGTGGATCTCGGCGGATGCCGACGGTCACATTCAGGCGACCGGTCGGGACCAGCGCGGACGCAAGCAATACCGCTATCATCAGCACTGGGCGGAGGAGCGTGACGGCGTCAAATACTCGAGCCTCATCGCCTTCGCCGAAAGCCTGCCCGAATTGCGACGGCAGATCGATGCCGATCTGCGCCGTCACGGCCTGCCGCTGGAACGCGTCGTTGCGGCCATCGTCTGGCTGCTCGACAACACGATGATCCGCGTCGGCAACGCCGCCTACGCGCGCGACAACAAGAGTTTTGGGCTGACCACGCTGCGCGACCGCCATGTCGACATCAAGGGCTCGAGCCTGCGTTTCGCCTTCATCGGCAAATCCGGCAAGGAATGGAGATTGAAGCTTGTCGATCGCCGGATCGCCAAGATCGTGCGTGGAGCGCAGGACCTGCCGGGCCAGAAACTGTTCCAGTATCTCGACGAGGAAGGAAACAGGCATCCGGTGCGCTCCGACGACGTCAACCGCTATATCAGGGAGAATGCCGGTGTCGAGTTCAGCTCCAAGCATTTCAGAACCTGGGGCGGCACCATCCATGCGGCGTCGCTGTTTGCGCAAACAGAACGTCCCGAAAGCCAGGCGCAGCAAAAGCGGGTGATGAACAATGTCATCGACAAGGTCGCCGAGCGGCTCGGCAATACACGCGCCGTCTGCCGCCGCTGCTACATCCATCCGGAAGTCTTCCGCGCCTGGTCCGAAGGAGGGCTGCTTGGCGAAATGGCGGACGCCAACAGAGGCAAGCGCTCGATCGCCGGGCTCGACGACGAGGAGGCCCTGGTCTTGAGATGGCTGAAGGCGAGGGAATGACGCAGGACCGGGGGCGTATTTTTTTGTCGACGCCATGTCGGGATCGGTCCTAGTGTTTCGTCCTTTGACAGAGAAAAGGACGACCCATGCTCTACGCGATCCTCTGCTATGCCTCTGAAGACGTCGTCTGCTCCTGGAGCAAGGAGCAGGACGATGCCGTCATGGAAAAACTTATCGGCGTACAAGAGAAATATGCCAACGCCGGGCGGCTTGGCCCCGTGGCGCGGCTTTTGCCGACGACGGCGGCGACAACGCTGCGAAAGGTCAAGGGCGAATCGATCGTCATCGACGGCCCGTTTGCCGAAACCAAGGAACAGTTCCTCGGCTTCTACACGCTCGAATGCGCCGACCTCGACGAGGCCGTCGACTTCGCGCGCGAGCTTTCCGAGGTCAACCCGAGCGGCGGCTCCTACGAGATCCGGCCGGTCTCGCTCTTCAACCCCGCCAAGGTTTCCGCATGACCGAACTTGCCTGGATCAGCACGGCAATCAGCACCGCTCGCCCGCAGGCGATGGGGGCATTGCTGCGCTACTTCCGCGACCTCGACGCGGCGGAGGAAGCATTCCAGGACGCCTGCCTGAGGGCCCTGAACAACTGGCCGAAAAATGGCCCGCCGCGCGATCCGGCAGCCTGGCTGATCTTCGTCGGCCGCAACAGCGGCATCGATGCGGTGCGCAAGCGCGCCAAGCAGGCGCCGCTGCCGGAGGAGGACCAGATCTCCGATCTCGAAGATGCCGAGAGCGACATCGCCGAGCGGCTGGACGGTGCGCATTACCGCGACGATATTTTGCGGTTGCTGTTCATCTGCTGCCATCCCGACCTGCCGGCCACGCAGCAGATCGCGGTGGCGTTGCGCATCGTCTCCGGCCTGACGGTCAAGCAGATCGCCCGCGCCTTCCTCGTCGGTGAAAGCGCCATGGAGCAGCGTATCACTCGAGCCAAGGCGCGCATCGCCGACGCCGGGGTGCCGTTCGAGACGCCGGGAGCGGTCGAGCGCTCCGAACGGCTCGCCGCCGTCGCTGCCATGGTCTACCTGATCTTCAACGAAGGCTATTCCAGCAACAGCGGCGAGGCGTCGGCGCGTGCGCCGCTTTGCGAAGAGGCGATCCGGCTGGCCCGGCTGCTGCTCAGGCTATTCCAGACCGAGCCGGAGATCATGGGACTGACGGCGCTGTTGCTGCTGCAGCATGCACGCGCGCCGGCTCGCTTCGACGAGAACGGCGAGATCGTGCTGCTCGAAGACCAGGACCGCAGCCTGTGGAGCCGCAAGATGATCGATGAAGGCCTGGCGCTGGTCGATAAGGCGTTGCGCCATCGCAAGCCCGGTCCCTACCAGGTGCAAGCGGCGATCGCCGCGCTGCATGCACGGGCGGAAAAGCCCGAGGATACGGACTGGAACGAGATCGACCTGCTCTACGGCCTGCTCGAGCAGATGCAGCCGTCGCCGGTGGTGACGCTTAACCGCGCCGTCGCCGTCTCCAAGGTGCGTGGACCGGAAGCCGCACTCGCCATGATCGAGCCGCTGGAGCAAAGGCTTTCCGGCTATTTCCACTTCTTCGGCCTCAAGGGCGGCCTGCTGATGCAGCTTGGCCGCGGCGACGAGGCGCGTGTCGCTTTCGACCGCGCCATCGCGCTTGCCAACACGGCAGCCGAGGCGGCGCATATCCGCATGCATATCGACCGGCTGATGAAAGAAGGCGCCAAGCAAACGGCGCATTGATCCGACGCCTCCGCCTGGTTCAACGGTCTGACCTTTGCTTAGACCATGCCGGGGTGGCGATTTTTCCCTGAAACGAGTAATGCCACGCCATGACAGTGCCCGATGTGGCGATCGGCACGGAGACGGCGTGGCACAAGGCTTTGACCGACGCCATATGAGCGACGGGATCTGAAAGGGATGAAAATGACGATTGCGAAGGAAACGGCCGGGCTTCTGGCGAAACTGGGCGTTGCCGAGGGCGCGCTTACGGGCGGCGATCTCATCGTGCGCAGCCCGGTGACCGGCGAGCAGATCGCCGCGCTGAAGACCATCTCGCCGGCCGATGCGGCGACGACCATCGACAAGGCGCACAGGGCTTTCCTGGCGTGGCGGCAGGTACCAGCTCCCAAGCGCGGCGAACTGGTGCGGCTGCTCGGCGAGGAATTGCGCACACACAAGGCCGAGCTTGGCCGGTTGGTCTCGATCGAAGTCGGCAAGATTCCATCCGAGGGTCTTGGCGAAGTGCAGGAGATGATCGACATCTGCGATTTCGCCGTCGGTCTCTCCCGGCAATTGTACGGCCTGACCATCGCCACCGAGCGCCCCGGCCACCGCATGATGGAGACCTGGCATCCGCTCGGCGTCGTCGGCGTCATTTCGGCCTTCAATTTCCCGGTGGCGGTCTGGTCGTGGAATGCAGCGCTGGCGCTGGTCTGCGGCGACGCGGTGGTGTGGAAGCCGTCCGAGAAGACACCGCTGACGGCGCTCGCCTGCGAAGCGATCTTCAAGCGCGCGGCAAAGCGTTTCGGCGATGCGCCGGAAGGGCTGGCGCCCGTGCTGATCGGCGATCGCGCCGTCGGCGAGATCCTGGTCGACCATCCGAAGGTGCCGTTGGTCTCCGCCACCGGTTCGACGCGCATGGGCAGGGATGTCGGCCCACGGCTGGCGAAGCGCTTTGCCCGTGCCGTGCTGGAGCTCGGCGGCAACAATGCCGGCATCGTCTGCCCGACGGCCGATCTCGACATGGCGCTGCGCGCGATCGCCTTTGGAGCGATGGGCACGGCCGGCCAGCGCTGCACGACGCTGCGGCGCCTGTTCGTGCATGAGAGCGTCTATGACCAGCTCGTTCCGCGCCTGAAGAAGGCCTATGAAAGCGTCTCGGTCGGCAATCCGCTGGAGACAAGCGCTCTCGTCGGCCCGTTGATCGACAAGGCTGCCTACGACAACATGCAGAAGGCGTTGGAGGAGGCGGCTTCGCATGGCGGTAAGATAACCGGCGGAATGCGGGTCGAGAACGGCCAGCCTGAGGCCTACTATGTGCGTCCGGCGCTGGTCGAAATGCCGCGCCAAGTTTCGCCGGTGACGGAGGAGACCTTCGCGCCGATCCTCTATGTGATGAAATATTCGGATTTCGACGCCGTGCTCGATGAGCACAATGCGGTCGGCGCCGGGCTGTCGTCGTCCATCTTCACCCGCGACCTGCAGGAATCCGAGCGCTTCCTCGGCGTCGACGGTTCGGACTGCGGCATTGCCAACGTCAATATCGGCACTTCGGGGGCCGAGATCGGCGGCGCCTTCGGCGGCGAGAAGGAAACCGGCGGCGGCCGCGAGTCGGGCTCGGATGCCTGGAAGGCCTATATGCGGCGCGCTACCAATACGGTGAACTATTCCAAGGCGCTGCCGCTCGCCCAGGGCGTTTCGTTCGACATCGATTGAAATGCCAAACCTTCGTCGCGGCGGCGCCAAAGCCGCCACGACGGCGTTCGGCTCGCCGTTCAGCTGGCTTCGGAAGTTACAACACAATTGTCGAAGGCTGCATCGATGATGGCGAGCTTGACCGCCTGGGCGGTCATGTATTCCTGATAGAAGTCGCTCGACACCCACATGACCGAGTGACCCCGCTGGCCCAACCAGCCGATGCTGCCGAGTTCCTCGGCATCGCGCAATTTGCGTGACAGGTGGGTCCGGGAAAGCTTGAGCCAGTTCGCGAAATCTCCGATTGAGACGACACCGGTCGGAATTCGGTCCAGGTCAGCATGATCGGGATCGACGCCAGACATCAGCCAATCCATGACGATGCCGCCATTGTCGAGCCAGGTGAACAAGGAAAAGGTCTGTCTCGGCTCCCGCACGGCATGCGACGAAAGCAGGCCGTCGGCCACCAGCGGCTGCAGTTTGGCGAGCAGGTCCGGTTGTGCGACGAATGCAGCCAGTCGAAATCCATTGTCCAGGCTGTCCAGCGTTTTCAGATGCGCCATGACCCAGCCGGCAACCGTCTCCAGAGTGCCCGCGGTCGGCTCAAAGGGGCGGATGCGCCCGTATTTGATCGGCAGATGCCGGATGAAACCGTAATGCAGCATCTCCTTCAGGAAGGCGTCGGCGGTGTTGCGGCTGGCCACCGAATGCCGGCAGATGTCGTCCATGAACCGTGCAGACGTAAGTCCCTTGCGATGATCGTCCGGCTCTCGATTGAAATACAAGCCAAGGCCGATATGGGCCATCAGCCAACGCTGTTGCGTGGCGAATACGGAGGCCAGCCGCGGGTTCGCTTCATAGGTTTGGAGAAGCGTCCGCGACTGAGCCTGGACATGGCGACGCAGTGCCGGATGGCTGGCAATGTCTTCAGAAACCAGCGCCATCCCCGCAGTGCCCAATCAAATTTGCAACTGGAAATGCCGGTAACAATTTCAGCCTTCGCGGGCCGTGTCCAGAGCCGGCGCATCAGGATACGAGCTGAATCCGGCCGGCTAGTGGCTTAATTCCGCGACTTGATCGCCGAGGCCCCTGATCTCGCGAGGCGCTGATCTCGCTGCAGAAGGCTAGCCTGCTTGAACCCACCAATGATGGCTTCGCCTGTCCAGCCCGTGCTCCCGCCGATGGCGACGCGGAACCAACACAAGTTTTGCTCGTTGAAGAACGCTGATTGGACTGAGACAGTGAGGAACTACAAAATGGAGAATGGCCTTTTCGCCACGCCGCCTGCAGCGTTCCGGAAAACAGAGTCGGTTTGGCTACGGGCGCTCAAGTGGCTGTTACGTCGGGTGCGCAGCGCCTCCGACAGCTCGGGAACCATGTTGAAACCAATCCTTTCCGGACCCGAGAATGATAGCGGGCCCACTACGCCTCGACGCGCTTGAGGCCGAAGCGCGCTGCGATCTTGACGCCAAAAATAACCGCTCACATGTCTCTTTATGGCTGCCGCCGCGGCCGAGGGCCACGACCGCTTCGAAGGCCCGCCACCGCGGCGTGTTCGCCTGATGCAGCAGGCGAGAGCGGCGGTGGCACGCAGCGGCGGGAACCATCGGGCATGCTTGGCTATTAGATACAGGCGGCTGCTGGTCTGCCGGGCCAGGAGCCATTTGCTATGATCATCAATCCCCCACCGGAAAGCGCCATCCCGGCATCCGTTCCGTCGGTCGATCCAAAAGCCGCCCCGACGCCTCGCAATGCCGAAGCGGAGGTCTTTTATATCGAAGCGATCCGCGAGCTTGTCGCGACGGGCATCCCCTTTCTCGTCGCCGGCACCTATGCCGTAAGCGCCTATACCGGGATCATCCGCCCGACCAAGGATCTCGACATTTTCTGCAAGGCCGGCGACTGCCCGCGCATCCTCGCCCATTTCAAGCAGATCGGCTATGCGGTCGTGGTCGAGGACGACCGGTGGCTCGGCAAGGTGTTCAGGGGCACGCATTTTTTCGACGTCATCTTCACCTCGATGAACGGCACAATGCCTGTCGACGACCAGTGGCTGGAGCATGCTCGCCAGGCCGAATTGCTGGGCAGCCACGTGCGGATCATCGGCCCAACCGAGCTTATCTGGTCCAAATGCTTCATCCAGGACCGCGGCCGGCATGATGGCGCCGACGTCGCGCACACCATCCTCAAGGCGCACGACCAGATCGACTGGCAAAGGCTGCTTTCCTACATGGAAGTTCATTGGGAAGTCTTGCTGATGCATCTCTTGAACTTCAGATGGATCTATCCGACGGAGCGAGACCGTGTGCCCGCGTGGCTGCTCGACGAGTTGCTCGACCGGCTGGCCAAGCAGCGCGAATTGCCGCCTTCCCGGATGCGGATCTGCCGCGGGCGCATGCTTTCACGAACCGACTATGAGATCGACGTCAAGCAATGGGGCTTTGCCGACGTCGGCGGTGAAGGAGAATATAGCGATGGCTGACGAGCTCGAATCTGCTTCGGCAAAGGCCGAAAACGGCGGCACACTCAAGGTCGCCGCCATCGGCGATCTGCATGTCGGCAAGGAGGACCAGGCGTCGTACCGCGATCTTTTCGGCGAGATGTCGCGCGAAGCCCAGGTTCTCGTGCTGACCGGCGACCTTACCAATCTCGGCAAGCCTCGCGAGGCCGAAATCCTTGCCGAGGAACTGCGTGCCTGCACGATCCCGGTCGTCGCCGTACTTGGCAACCACGACTATGAGTCAGGCGCCGTCGAGCAGGTCACCGACATTTTGCGTCAGGCGGGCGTTCATCTCCTCGACGGCGAGGCGACGGAGATTCACGAGGTCGGGTTCGTTGGGGTCAAGGGTTTCGTTGGCGGTTTTGGATCGCGCATGCTCGGCTCCTTTGGCGAACCGGCGATCAAGTCGATGGTGGCGGAAAGCGTGAACGAAGCGATGCGGCTTGAAAACGCGATGCGGCAGGTCCGCGCCAAACGCACGCTTGTCGTTCTGCACTACGCGCCTGTCGTCGAGACGGTCGAAGGCGAGCCGCTGGAGATTTTCCCGTTTCTCGGTTCGTCACGCCTGGCCGAGACAATAGACCGGTTCCAGGTCAGCGCAGTGGTGCATGGCCATGCGCATCGTGGCGCCTATGAGGGCCGTACGCCGGGCGGAGCGTCGGTCTATAACGTTGCCATGCATGTCGCCAAGCCGACCGGCCGCCCCTACGCCATGCTCGAAATCTGACAGGCGGCGCCGCTGGCGCAAGCAATCGCCAGACAGGCTGCAGAACGATCACGGCAACTGCCGGCTGAAAGACATCCGCTTCGGCGGAATATCGTTTTCATCCGGATTGGGAATGGGGTCCTCGTCGGGGAGCCTGTCGGGGTCCGGCTCACGCACGGGCTTGGGATCGGGGATGGGAGGCGGTGGTACCGGGGTCGGTGTTGGCTCGGGTGTGGGAATAGTGGCCATCGTGATCATCTCCTCTTGGCGCAGAACAACGCAATGGGTCAGCTGGTTCCCGGCTTCCTCGTTTTTGGAACCACACCGTCGCGCCTGCGGGTCAGCCCATCTCCGGATTCTCGTGTCTGCTGCCCGACTTGCCTGACCGCAGCAGCAGGGCAAGCGGAACGAGCAGGGCGGTTGCCACCGCGCAATAGCGGAAGACATCGACGTAGGCGAGCAGCGTGGCCTGGCGGGCGATCAACTGGCCGAGCCAGCCGATCGCCTGCTGCTTCGCCTCGACCAGCGGCGAACCATGAGCGACGAAATGCTCGGTCGCCTGCCTAAGCACCTGCTGATAGGCGGGCGACGATTGTACGGTGTGGCCGACCAGATTCGATTGATGGATCTGGGAGCTTTGCGCAATGACGGTGTTGGACAGCGAGACGCCGATGCTGCCGCCGATATTGCGTGCAACGTTGATCAGCGCCGATGCCTGGTTGGTCTGTTGCGGGGGCAGGCCGACATAGGCCGCGGTCGAGATGGGAATGAACAGGAACGGCAGCCCGACCATCAGGAAGACACGGGCAAAGGCAAAGAAGCGGAAGCTGGCGTCCGGGGTAAGCGAGGTCATGTGCCAAAGCGCGACTGCGACCACCGACATGCCCACCATGATCAGGTATTTGGGCTGCACGATGCTGCCTACAAATCCGGACACCGGCATCAAGATCAGCATGGCGATGCCGCCCGGCATCATCGAAAGGCCCGACAGCGTCGCGGTGTAGGCAAATGTCGTCTGCTGCAGTTGCGGCACGATCTGGGTGGTGCTGAACAGGATAGCACCGACCGCCATCATAACCAGGAAGGCCGTGCCGAACTGGCGCGTGAACAATAGGCGCATGTCGACGACCGGATCGCTGCGACTGATTTCCCATGGGATAAGCAGCAGAAACGCGATCGCGGAAATCACTGCGAAAGTCGTGATGAAATCCGAGGCGAACCAATCGTAGCGCTGGCCCCGGTCGAGGAAGATCTCCAGGCACCCCAATGCGGTGGCCACCAGGACGAACCCGACCCCGTCGATCTTCAGGCCACCTTTCAGCCGTTCCTTGCGTTCGCGTTCGAGTACGTCCGGTTCGACCAACAGCCATTGCACCAGTGCCAGCGAAAGGATGCCGAACGGCACGTTGATGAAGAAGATCCAGTGCCAGGAGAAATGGTCCGTCAGCCAGCCGCCGATCGTCGGCCCGACCGTTGGTGCGACGATGACGGCAATGCCGTAAAGCGCGAAGGCTTGCGAGCGCTTTTCCGGCGGAAAGGTATCGGCCAGGATCGATTGTTCGCTTGGCGCCATGCCGCCGCCGCCGAGGCCCTGAAGGATCCTGAACAGGATGAGCAGTTCCAGGTTGGGCGCCAGTCCGCACAGCAGCGACGCGACGGTGAAGGTCGCCACGCAAAGCATGTAGTAGCGCTTGCGGCCGATGACGCTTGCCAGCCAGCCGCTGACCGGGATGATCACCGAGTTGGCCACAAGATAGGTGGTAATGACCCAGGTGCTTTCGTCCATTCCGGCCGCCAGGCTGCCGGCGATGTTGCGCAGGGCGACATTGGCGATCGAGGTGTCCAGCACCAGCATGAAAGTGGCGATGGAAACGACAATGGCGATGAGCCAGGGATTGTGTGTCCCGGCGGCGGATCGGCTTTCGCCCTGATTTCTGGCTGCTTCGCCGCTCATTGCACCTTGACCGTCGGCACCACCGACAGCCCTGGGCCGAGAAGCACATCGGGCGGCTTGTCGAAGACGATCTTGACCGGCACGCGCTGCACCACCTTGACGTAGTTGCCGGTGGCATTTTCAGCCGGCAGGAGGCTGAAGGCGGTGCCGCTGCCGGCCTGGATGCTGTCGACGCGGCCATGGAAGGACTTGTCCGGGTACGCGTCGATATCGATGTCGACCGGTTGTCCCTGCCGCATCAGGTCGAGCTGCGTCTCCTTGAAATTGGCCTTCACCCAGACCTCGTCGGGAACGAACATCATCAATACCTGGCCAGGTTGCGCGTAGGTTCCGTCAGCGGCCGAAATGCTCGTTGCCCGCCCGGCTGCGGGTGCTGTGATGGTCGTGCGCGACAGCGTCGTGCGGGCTTGCTCCTGGCTGGCTTTGGCCTGTTCGAGCTGCGCCTCGGCGCTCCTGGCCTGTGCCTGCAAGACCGAAACCTGGCTTTTTGCCGAGGCGACATTGGCCTCGGCGCTGTCCAGCGCGGCCTGATCCTGACGCAGCGTCGATGCCGCTTGCTGCGCCTGCTGCTGCGTTGCCGTGCCCCTGGCCAGGAGTTCGCGATTGCGTTGATCCTCAGCCTTGGCGAAATCCAGCGCTGCCTTGGCCTGTGCAACCTGCCTCTGGGCAGCGTTCACCTTTGCGTTTTGAGCCTCGATCTGAGCGTTGACATTGACGATTTCGGCTTCGGCCGCGGCGACGCCGGCATCGGCCTGCTTCAGATTTGCCTGATAGTCGCTGTCGTCGATGCGCAGGAGGACATCACCTGCCTGCACGTGCTGATTGTCGGTAACCGCCAGCTCGGTAATGCGGCCGGCGATTTGGGCGCCGATCGTCACCGTGCGGGCGTCGATGAAGGCGTCGTCGGTCGATTCGTACTGGCGAGCGTTCAGCCACCAGATCACGACGCCTGCCGCGACGAGCAACAGCGCAAGCGCAACCGCCGCCGTCGCATAGGGATGGCGCCTGGGAAAGCCGAGCAGACCGGCCTTTCGTTGCGAGGCATCCCCGTCGGGCTTTTCCTGCCGCGGCTCTGCCGATCGCTCACGAGATTCTCGAACCCGGGCCGGTTGCTCCCGAGTTTCATTTACAGGCTCGACGTCTTGTTCGACGCTTTGCGGCTTCGTGTCCAACGGAATGGCTTTCAAGACTGATATTGCAGCCGCCGGAGCGGACGCAAAGCCAAACCGCGAACTTCCGCAAAAGTTCCTGCCCGGAATGGGTTCGGTTAACGGGGCGACGTCGAACCCACCGAGCGGCGCCGGCGCGTTGAACTCGAGCGCCGCTTCACCGGGCAGATGATCCGTACGCCTGATGTTGCGGCGGTCTGGCCTTGTCAGCGCTCCACGGCGCGATAATTGCTCATATAGGCGTGGGCGAATTCACCTGTCGACAGGAGCCGACCATGAAACATCAAACACTCGACCAACTGCATGCCGTCGCGGAAGTTGAGTCCTTCGCGGCGTATCCGGCGATGACCCGAAACCAGCGGATTGAACGTTGGGCAGAACTTCTCGAGCAAAACCCGACGCGATGCCTTGGGGCGCTTCCAGGCACCGAATATATGAACAGGGAAGCGCGCGACAGATCGCGTGGCGCTGGGACGCCGCTCACTGTCGCTTTCGAGGATCCGGTTCTGCGTGCCATGGGCTTGAACGACGATACCTATGGTGAGGCAAAGCGCTTCTTCGAACTGAGCGACCGGCAGTTGCACCAAATCGTTTGCCATTGCCACGTTGGCGCCACGATGCAAGCGCGATGGGCCGCTGCCAGAGTGCGCGGGATAGTTCGCGGCAACAGATTTGTTGCTTGGATGAAGGGCTTGATCGTGCATTGACGCGATACGAGGAACGGCGGAACACGCGTTCTTTCCGCGCCGTGGAGAGCGCTTCCGAACTTGGAAGGACTCGTGCCCCGTCAGGCCGCGCAGATTGTGAAACTCCTTGACGCTTGGCTGCGCCTTGTCGCGGCCATGCGTCCGTCTTTGATGTGAGAATTTGAGTTGGCCCGCCGCAATTGAGAGCCCTCGTCCGACGGGCGTTCGAGCGCCGTCCAGGCAGGTGAGATCTGGCTAAGGACGAACAATCCCGCGATCGTGGAAGATCCTTCGACCTGGTGAGCGGTCGATCTCTCCAAACACCCTTCGATCCACTCTAGCGATCGATCTCTCCAAACACCCTTCGATCCGCCCTAGCGGTCGATCTCTCCAAACACAATGTCGAGCGAGCCGATGATCGCGGCAACATCGGCGATCATATGGCCTCGGGACAGGAAATCCATCGCCTGCAGGTGGGCGAAGGAGGGTGCGCGGATCTTGCATCGGTAGGGAATGTTGCCTCCGTCCGACACGAGGTAGACGCCGAACTCACCCTTCGGCGCCTCGACGGCGGCATAGACTTCACCGCGCGGCACGCGAATGCCTTCGGTATAAAGTTTGAAGTGGTGGATCGTCGCTTCCATCGAGCGCTTCATCGTAGCACGCGGCGGCGGCGTGATCTTGCGGTTCGGGATCGCGACCGGCCCCTGACCTTCGGGCGAGCGCAACTTTTCCAGGCATTGCCGCATGATCCGGACCGACTGGCGCATTTCCTCCATGCGTACGAGATAGCGGTCGTAGCAGTCGCCATGCTTGCCGACCGGGATATCGAAATCCATCTCCGAATAGCATTCGTATGGCTGCGCCTTGCGCAGGTCCCAGGAGGCGCCCGATCCGCGCACCATCACGCCGGAGAAGGCCCAGGCCCAGGCATCGTCGAGGCCGATCACGCCGACATCGACATTGCGCTGCTTGAAAATGCGGTTCTCGGTCAACAGCCCTTCGAGATTGTCGCAGACCTTGAGGAACGGATCGCAGAAATTCCAGATGTCGTCGAGGAGCTCCGGCGGCAGATCCTGATGCACGCCGCCGACCCTGAAATAATTTGCGTGCATGCGGGCGCCGGACGCGCGCTCGTAAAAGACCATCAGCTTCTCGCGCTCGGCGAAACCCCAGAGCGGCGGCGTCAGCGCGCCGATGTCCATGGCTTGGGTGGTGACGTTGAGGAGGTGCGACAGGAGCCGGCCTATTTCGCAGAAAAGCACGCGAATGAGTTGCCCACGCTTCGGAACCGATATTTCAAGGAGCTTCTCGGCGGCGAGACAGAATGCGTGCTCCTGGTTCATCGGCGCGACGTAGTCGAGCCGGTCGAAATAGGGCAGGGCCTGCAGGTAGTTCTTGTACTCGATGAGCTTTTCGGTGCCGCGATGCAGCAAGCCGATGTGGGGATCGGCGCGTTCCACGATCTCGCCGTCGAGTTCGAGCACCAGCCGCAGGACGCCGTGAGCGGAGGGATGTTGTGGCCCGAAATTGATGGTGAAGTTGCGAACTGCAGCCTCGGCCATGACAGTCCTCCGCGATCCAGGCGGGCTTCGGTTCCATGCCGGAACCGGCTTGTCCGCTTTCAGCCGCTCACGTCGTCGTCTGGATGATCAGCGTCAGCGTGCCGTCGCCGTCGATATTGGCGGCCACGACCTGCGTGGAATTAAGCCCGTTCGCCGCCAGTGCCGATGCCGCCTGCGGCGATGCGTCGATCGAACTTTGCAGGATACGCAAATCCTCGGCGCTGGTCTGGGTGACGACGGCCTCCGCCTGTGCCTTGATGTCAGGAGGCAGATCCTCCATCGCCACGATTGTCACTGCGGTGAAATTCTGGGCGGAGAAGGCTTGGTCAGGTGTAGCCTGGTCGGGAGTGGCCCCTTCGGGCGTGGCTTGCTCTGGCAGGGTTTGCGGGGCCGTCGGCGGGACAGGGGCAAGCTCTGGTCCCACGGATTGCGCATAGACCGGCGAGGCAAGAGCCAGTGCCGAGAGTGTGGCAATTGTCGTCGATAGCCGCATGGCCTTTCCTTCCGTTTTGCTCAGGGACGATCAATTCGGTGACGACACAACCCTCGTGTCGAAATATGGTTCCGTCACGGAGGTTGCAGTCTTGCCGAAGCCGTGATTGTCGCGGAAGCGAGCGCGAAATCCGGCGTTGCCTGTCTCAGGCAGCGGTGTGGCTGCGATGGGGCTGCGGCCAGCGCTGCAATGCTTCACGGCCCTGAGTGGTCAGTTCGTAGATCCCGCGATCGGTGCGCGCGAACCAGCGATACACGTTGTGCAGCAGGATTTTGGGCGCGTTCGGCAGGTTGGGCTTCAAGTCACGCGGCCGCTTTGGGCCGTCCGCGAGTGCTGCGGCGCATGCCAGGGCCTGCTGGCGATAGGCGGTCATGATCGGCGCACGCGAGCCGCCGCCGGCGACAGGATCGCCCTGCCGACGCCGATGTTCGTCGATTAGTTTCGAGCGGCGCCGGGAATCCCTACGCGGAGCCAATGCCGTCGGGCTGAGCAGCACCTGAACCTCGCCGTTCGTCCGCACGCCAAGCAGGCCAAAGCCGAGGCGACGGCAGAGATTGCGATACCTCACATCGCTCTCACGGCCTTTGCCACGGCCCGACATGCATGCTGCGAGCCAGACCTCGTCGCTCACCGCCATACGGTCGACGCCCTGAAGGACCAACTCGAGATTGAACTTCAGCTTTAGCTCGCAGATGACGACGATCGGTGGAGAGTCGGCACTCAGCGCCAGCAGATCGCAGCCGCCGATCTCGCCCTTGACCATGAATCCCAGGCCTTCGAGGAAGGTCTTGACCGGGCTGTAGAGTGAAGTCTCGAGCATGGGCCTTTGTTCGCTGCGAATCATCCCGCCCGATTGGCAGTTCAGCGCGATGATCGCTCATTGCCATTGAACAGGAGGTAAACGACGGCCAAACCCAAGCGATTGCTGCGGCTCGCCGGTGGCGCAGAGCCGTGCCACGGCCGCTTGCCAATTTGGTATGCTGGTATAATATGTACCTGAGGTAGCATGCCCCGCATAGCTGCGCTGTGCTGGACATCCGAGCGCCCGGGACATCGTCCAGGCATCGTCATTTGAGCGGCGGCTCCCCGCCTTTTCTAATCCGCCAGCCGGCGGCAATGTGCATACAAGTCAATGGGATGACGATCGGCAGGGCCGTCGTTGGAAATCAGGAGTAACGGACAATGACAACGATTGCGCTGTTTGGTGCTGGCGGCAAAATGGGTTACCGCCTGTCGACCAATTTTCGCGGATCTCCCTATACGGTACGCCATGTCGAGGTCGGCGACGCCGGCCGCGAGCGGCTGAAGTCGGGCCTCGGCATCGATGCCGTCAGCGCCGATGAGGCGCTTGATGGCGCTGATGTGGTGATCCTGGCGGTGCCGGATACGCATATCGGCAAGGTCGCGGCGAGCATCGAGAGCAAGCTTCCATCAGGCACGATGGTCGTCGTGCTCGACGCCGCGGCACCTTTCGCCGGGCATTTGCCGCAGCGACCGGACCTGACCTATTTCGTCACCCACCCGTGCCACCCGCCGATCTTCAACGACGAGACCGACATGGCGGCCAAGAAGGACTATTTCGGCGGCGTCAAGGCCAAGCAGCACATGGTCAGCGCCTTGATGCAGGGACCGGAGGAAGATTTCGCCAAGGGTGAGGCGATCGCCAAGATCATCTGGGCCCCGGTCATGCGCTCGCATCGCGTCACTGTCGATCAAATGGCGCTGCTCGAGCCCGGCCTTTCGGAAACGGTATGCGCTTCGCTGCTCGTCGTCATGAAGGAGGCCGTCGACGAGGTGGTGGCGCGCGGGGTCGACAAGCAGGCGGCGCTCGACTTCCTGCTTGGCCATATGAACGTGCTTGGCGCCGTCATCTTCGGCGAGACCAAAGGCGTGTTCTCCGACGCCTGCAACAAGGCGATAGAGTTCGGCAAGCCGGTGCTGATGCGCGACGACTGGAAGCGGGTGTTCGAGCCGGAGGAGATTGCCGCGAGCATTCAGCGCATCACCTGAGGGCGCGACGCGTCTTCCGGAACATATCACCTGAAATTGTCATTGACTCATCATACCAGTTAGCTTAGCTGTTCGATGGCTCGGACCGTCAAGCTTCGCAGCAAGCTCAGGGCCTGGGACGAGTGGAGGATAGCGGGGAGACGATCGATCGAGGTGAAGCCGGCAAAGGGCTTGTGAACCTGACGCGATCCGCGATCCGCGCTGGCTAACGAATTGAATGCATATAGCCTTGGGATCAAGGCACGGGTTTTCAACGGGAGGAATACATGAAACTGACACGCAGAATGACGCTTGCGGCTTTCGCCGGCATGCTGGCGCTTGGCACGGCCGCACCCGCCTATGCGGCGGATCTGATCGCCATCATCACGCCCTCGCATGACAATCCGTTCTTCAAGGCGGAAGCTGTCGGCGCAGAGGCCAAGGCCAAGGAACTCGGCTACGAGGCGCTGGTGCTCGTCCATGACGACGACGCCAACAAGCAGTCCGAACTTATCGACACGGCGATCGGCCGCGGCGCCAAGGCAATCATCCTCGATAATGCCGGCGCCGACGCCACCGTTGCCGCCGTGCAGAAGGCCAAGGACGCAGGTGTTCCCTCATTCTTGATCGATCGCGAGATCAATGCCACCGGCGTTGCCGTCGCGCAGATCGTCTCCAACAACTATCAGGGCGCCCAGCTCGGCGCGCAGGAATTCGTCAAGCTGATGGGCGAGAAGGGTAATTTCGTCGAGCTCGTCGGCAAGGAATCCGACACCAATGCCGGCATCCGCTCCAAGGGTTACCACGACGTCATCGACGACTATCCAGACTTGAAGATGGTGGCGCAGCAGTCGGCCAATTGGAGCCAGACCGAGGCCTATTCAAAGATGGAGTCGATCCTCCAGGCCAATCCCGATATCAAGGGCGTGATCTCCGGCAACGACACGATGGCGATGGGCGCCTATGCGGCACTCGCCGCTGCCGGCCGCAAGGACGTCATAGTCGTCGGCTTCGACGGGTCGAACGACGTGCGCGACTCGATCACCTCCGGCGGCATCAAGGCGACAGTCCTGCAGCCGGCCTTCGCGCAGGCGCAGATGGCGGTCGAGCAGGCCAACGACTTCATCAAGAACAAGAAGTCTCCCGCCGAAGAAAAGCAGCTGATGGACTGCGTCCTGGTCAATGGCGACAATGCCGCCAAGCTCGAGACGTTCGCGCTCACCAACTGAGCCGGCGTAACATCAGGCAGCAAGGGACGAGCCTCCGGTTCGTCCCTTGCTTCCATTTCGCCCTTGCTTCCATTTCTCTGGGTGCTCCTGACCGCCATGCCGAACGAGCCGACATGTTCAACACGCTGACCCGGCCGATCTTTGTCGCGTTGTTCCTCGCAGCAATAGTCAGCCTGACCGCCTGCAAGATCTTGCCGACGCCGTCGGCGGAAAACGGCGGCACTGGCTCCGCGTTCAATCCCGACAAGTTGGTCGAGGACATCTGGGCGACGAAGGTGATACCCTATCTGCAGCAGAAGGCCGGGCCGTTTCCCGAGGTGCATGCCTTGGCCAAGGCCGACCCCGCCGCTGCCGGCGCGAAATACGGCAACCCGAAGAAGCAGGCGAATTCGCCATGGACCTTCGCCGTTCGGCTCGAGGGCAAGGTCGTTGCAGCCAACACACAGTCACGGGCGGCGACGATGGACATCGATGCCGACGGCGACGGCAAGGCCGATGCGCGGGTGCAGATCGGCCCCGCCATGCGTGGGACCGCCCTGCGCGACAGCCTCGACTTCATCCAGTTCAACGATTTCACCAATCAGATCGACTTCGCCCAGTTCGGCAAGGCGTTCAACGCCTATGCCGACAAGACCGTGCTTTCCAAGCTGCCGCGCGAGACACTCGAGGGCCGCAGCGTCGAGGTACTTGGCGCCTATACGCCGGGCAGTGGCCAGGACCTGCCGCTGGTGACGCCGGCGGAGGCAGAGATCGGGCCGAAGCCATGAGCGGCGATCAAGATGTCATCCTGAAGCTGGAGGATGTCTCGAAGGTCTATTCCGGCACCGTCGCAGTCAAGCGGGCGAATTTCGAGGTGCGCAAGGGCGCGGTCAACGTGCTGGTCGGCGAAAACGGAGCCGGCAAATCGACGCTGATGAAGATCATCGCGGGCGTCGAGCAGCCGACACTCGGGCGCATTCTGCTGGACGGCGAGGAGGTTTCCTTCTCGTCATCCGGGGATGCGGTGAATCGCGGCATCGGCATGGTGTTCCAGGAGCTGAACCTGTTCGGCAATCTGACTGTCGCCGAAAATATTTTCGCCACCCGCGAGATCACCAACCGCTTCCGCAAGATCGACCGCAAAGAGCAGGAGCGCCGCGCGGCGGAATTCCTTGAACGCCTGGAAGCCGGCATCCGGCCCGACATGCTGGTCGAGGATCTGCGCATCGGCCAGCAGCAACTGGTCGAGATCGCCAAGGCGGTTTCGCTCGACGCGCGCATCCTGATCATGGATGAACCGACCTCGGCGCTCAGCGCGGCGGAAGTCGAGATCCTGTTCAAGGTGATTGCCGACCTCAAGGCGCGCGGCGTGGCAATCGTCTACATCTCGCATCGGCTCGAGGAACTGATCCGCATCGGCGACACCATCACCGTGCTGCGCGATGGGCGCATCACCGGCCAGGCGGAGATGAAAGACGTCGATACCCAGTGGATCGTGCGGCAGATGATCGGCTCCGACGCCAAGGACTTCGCCAAGGCCGACGGCCATGTTCCGGGCGAAGAGATATTCCGTGCCGAGGACATTTGCCTGCCGCGTGTCACCGGCGGGCTCGCGGTCGACCACGTCTCGCTGTCGCTGCGCGCCGGTGAAATCCTCGGCATCTACGGCCTGATGGGAGCCGGACGCAGCGAGCTGTTCGACTGCATCATGGGCCGTCACGGCCATTCGACCGGAACGATATTCATTGGCGGCAAAAAAGTGCACGAGCGGGACACGACGCGACGCATCCGCCGCGGCCTGGCGCTGATCCCCGAAGACCGCCAGCGCGAAGGGCTGGTGTCGACCCTCTCCGTCGCCAGCAATCTGACGCTGGCCAGCCTGTCGCGTTTCGTGCGCCTGTTCCACATTCGTGGTGCCGCCGAACGACAGGCGGTGGCCCAGACCGTGCGCGAATTGGCGATCAAGGTCGCCGATCCGGCGCAGGAAGTCTCGTCGCTATCGGGCGGCAACCAGCAGAAGGTGGTGATCGGCAAGGCGCTGCTCACCGGACCGAAGGTGCTGCTGATGGACGAGCCGAGCCGCGGCATCGACGTCGGCGCCAAGGCCGACGTGTTCCGCACCATGCGCAAGCTGTCGCGCGACGGCCTGGGGATCCTGTTTGCCACCTCGGATCTCGATGAGGTGATGGCGTTGTCAGACCGCATCGCGGTGATGAGCAATGGAAAATTGACTGGTATGTTCGACCGCGCCGAGGCGACAGAGGCCGCAATCGTCGCTGCCTCGGCGCTCGGCCACGGACCGGTCCCGCACGGAGAGCAAGGCGCATGACTGACATTCCAGCCAAGGCGGCGGTCACCTCCCTTTCGAGCGGCTCGGTCCTGCTGACGCTGATGAAGGCGAGGACGTTCATCGCGCTGATCGCCGTGCTGTTGTTCTTCTCGATAGCTGCCCCCAATTTCCTCTCGGCCGCCAATCTTATCCTGATGTCGAAGCACGTGGCGCTGAACGCATTCCTCGCAATGGGCATGACCTTTGTCATCATCACCGGCGGCATCGACCTGTCGGTCGGCTCGATCGTCGGCCTGTGCGGCATGGTGGCCGGCTATCTCGTGCTCAACGGCATCGACCTGCAGGTCGGCTATACCATCTATTTCAACGTCTTCGAGATCGCGCTGATCACGCTTGCCGTCGGCATATTGATCGGCGCCGTCAACGGCTTGCTGATCACCAGGCTTAACGTTGCGCCGTTCATCGCCACGCTCGGCGTGCTCTATGTCGCGCGCGGCCTGGCGCTGCTGTCGTCCGACGGGCGCACCTTTCCCAATCTCGTCGGCAAGCCGGAGCTTGGCACCACCGGATTCGGCTTTCTCGGCGCCGGCCGGTTGCTCGGCCTGCCCGTCGCGCTGTGGATTTTGCTCGTTGTTGCATTAGGGGCCGCCTATCTCGCCAAGTACACCCCGCTCGGCCGCCACATTTTCGCCGTTGGCGGCAACGAGCGGGCGGCGCGGATTTCGGGCGTCCGCGTCAACATGGTGAAGATGTTCGTCTACATGTTCTCCGGTTTCTGCGCGGCGATCGTCGGGCTGATCATCTCGTCCGAACTGATGGCCTCGCATCCGGCGACCGGAGAGAGCTTCGAACTCAACGCCATTGCCGCGGCAGTGCTCGGCGGCACCTCGATGTCGGGCGGACGCGGCACCATTGGCGGCACCATTGTCGGCGCCTTCGTCATCGGCATTCTTTCGGACGGGCTGGTGATGATGGGGGTGAGCTCGTTCTGGCAGATGGTGATCAAGGGCCTCGTCATCATCGTCGCCGTCGTCGTCGACCAGGCACAGCGCCGGCTGCAGAGCCGGGTGACGCTGATGCAGATGGCAAAGGCCGGCTGACATGACGGAACTGCGGGGAGCGCTGATCGGCTGCGGCTTCTTCGCCGTCAACCAGATGCATGCCTGGCGCGACATAGAGGGTGCCTCGATCGCTGCCATCTGCGACCGCGATCCGGACCGGTTGAGGATCGTCGGCGACCAGTTCGGGGTCGCGCGGCGCTATACCGACGCGGCAGCACTGTTTGCCGGCGAAAGGTTGGATTTCGTCGACATCGCCACCACCGCGCCGAGCCACGGTCCCCTCGTCGAGATGGCGGCGCAGCACGGCGTGCCGGTAATCTGCCAAAAACCGTTCGCGCCGACGCTTGCCGACGCCAAGGCGATAGTGAAGGCATGCGCCGTCGCCGGTGTGCCGCTGATGGTGCACGAAAATTTTCGTTGGCAGTCGCCGATCCAGGCGGTGCGTGCCGTGCTCGACAGCGGCGACATCGGCACACCCTTCTTCGGACGGATCTCGTTTCGATCGGCTTACGACGTGTTTTCCGGCCAGCCCTATTTGGCGACGGGAAAGCGCTTCATTATCGAAGACCTCGGCATCCACATCCTCGACATCGCCCGCTTTCTGCTGGGCGACGTCTCGACGGTCACTGCGCGAACGGCGCGCGTCAACCCTGCCATTGCCGGCGAGGATGTTGCGACGATGCTCATGGACCACACGAGCGGCGCCACTTCGGTGGTCGACTGCAGCTACGCGAGCAAGCTCGCGACTGAGCCGTTTCCGCAGACGCTGATCGAAATCGACGGCAGCGACGGCACGATCCGGCTGGCGCAGGGCTACCGGCTCACCGTCACCGGCAGGAGCGGAACGGCTGTCAGCGACGTCTCGCCGCCGCTGCTGCCTTGGGCATCGCGGCCGTGGCACAACATCCAGGAAAGCGTCGTCGCCATTCAAAAGCATTGGGTCGATTGCTTGACCAACGGAACCGAGCCCGCGACCTCGGGCGCGGACAACCTCAAGACATTGGCGCTGGTCGAGGCGGCCTATGCCGGCGCCGCAAGCCGCGAACCGGTGCAACTCGACGCCTGGCTGAAATGACAGCCGACGCCTTCCTCCTTTACGGCACGCATGCGGTTGAAGTCGAACCGGTCAGGCTGCGCGCCGGTGCGCTGACGGCGGACTTCGTCAACGGCAATCTGCGCAACATTCGGCAGGGCGGCACCGAAGTTCTGCGCGCCATCGCCTATATCGTCAGAGATCGCGACTGGGGCACCTACGAGCCGGCGCTCACCAACCTTGCCATCGAGCAAGATGCCGAGGCATTTTCCGTCAGCTATTCGGCAAGTTGCCAGGCACCGGACGGCAGTCGACTCGGCTTCCGCGCGACCATCAAGAGCTCCGCCGATGGCCAGTTGGTCTTCGACGTGAGCGCTCGTCCCGACAGCGATTTCGAAACCAATCGCTGTGGCTTCTGCATCCTGCATCCGATTGCCGGCCTGGCCGGCAGCCCGGTCACGGTCGAGCATACCGACGGCAGCGTGGTCGCAACGCGGCTCCCAGAACTAATCGATCCCTGGCAGCCGTTCAAGGATCTGCGGGCGATCACCCATGAGGTCCGGGCGGGCGTCACCGCCGAATGCCGTATGGAAGGCGATGCCTTCGAGATGGAAGACCAGCGCAACTGGTCGGATGCCTCCTACAAGACCTATGTCCGGCCGCTCGCGCTGCCATGGCCCTACGTGCTGCCTGCCGGCAAGCCCTTCCGCCAGACCATCAGCTTGCGGGTGGAGGGTGGCGGGAAAGTGCCGGCCACCGCGGCAACCGCCGAACCGATTCGTGTCACGCTCGGCCAAGCCGGGCCGGTGCTGCCAGATATCGGCGTTATCATCTACCCGGATGAGGTCGAGGCCGGCTGAGCAAGCTGTCGGTGCTGTCCGAGCTTGGCCCGCAGCAATTGATGTTCCACTTTGACCCGACGCGCGGCCACGGGCTCGACGCCTTGCGGTCCTACGCCAGGCTGGCCGCCGCCTATCCGGCTCGGACAACGCTCGAATGTGTCATTGCCGGCGACGGCGATCTCGACGTCGAGCTTTCAGGCGTCGCCGACAGGGTGCGCAAGGCCGGGCTCAAGCTCTCGGCCATTGCCGTTTCGCCCTCGGTCGACCGGCAGTCGACGCCGCCGGGCAGCGCATGGCCGCAGTGCCCGCCGCTCGAAGATGTCTATGCCGCGGCGCGGCGTGCCTTTCCCGACACCCGCCTCGGCGGCGGCATGTTCAGCTATTTCACCGAACTCAACCGCAAGCGTGTGCCGGCCGACCCGCTCGATTTCGTCACGCATTGCACTTGCCCGATCGTGCATGCCGCCGACGATCTCAGCGTCATGCAATCGCTGGAGGCGCTGCCTTTCATCACGGCGTCTGTACGGGCGATCTTCGGAACAAAACCTTATCGGATCGGGCCGTCGACCATTGCCATGCGCCAGAACCCTTATGGCGGCGCGACCAAGGCCAATCCCGACAGTCAGCGCATTGCCATGGCCGACCGCGACCCTCGCCATGCCGGACTGTTCGGGGCCGCGTGGACGATCGGCTATGCCGCACGCCTCGCCCCTGCCGGGCTCGAAATGCTCACGCTCTGCAGCTTCACCGGGCCATTCGGCGTGCTGGCCTTGTCGGATGAACCGCTCGAAGAAGGTACGCGCCGGCCGATTTTCCACGCGGTGAAAGGACTTTGCGAACTGGCCGGCCATGCGCACATAACGGCAACAACGACCGATGAGACGCGGGTGCTCGGACTGGCCAGCCGCGCCCAGACAGGCAAGATCATCGTCTGGCTGGCGAACCTTACCCCGGTCGACGTTCCAGTCGATGTTTCCGGGCTCGGCTCCGATCAGGGTTTTCTGAAGATCTGGGATGGACGAACGTCACGCCAGATTCAGCGCGACGCGTCGGGCCGAGACCGTCTTGTGATGACGCCTTACGCAATTGTCCGGATCGGCTGAAGTCATATGCCGGGGTTCATGAATCGCCGCAATTCCGCAACGGTTGCCCCTAGCCGCAGTATGTCCGCTGCCGGCTTGTCACCCGATTTGCTTTCGAAACTCGCCTGGTGCCATTCCAGTCGTCCTGGAAAAAAGACGGCTGAACGAGGCGACGTCCTGATATCCCACCCGATAGCAAATTTCTGAAACGCTCAGTTTCGTTTCCTCAAGCATGGATTTTGCCAACTCCAGCCGCCTTTCCTGGATCCATTTTCCCGGCGTTGTCTGGAACTCGTCGAAAAACCTGCGAGACAGGGTTCGCGAAGACATCGCAAATTCGGTTGCGAGAAAGTTCAAATCGATTTCCGACATCTTGTCTTTCGAGAGTTCGCGCAGCTTGTTCTCGAATGGGCTGGCCTCGTTCGATATTTCGTCGAGAGGAAATTCGTAGGGACTCTGAAATGTGCGCGGCGGAGGAAGAACCAGAAGTTTTCGAATGATCCGCTCTTCCTTCGAGAAGCCCAGATCGATCAGCAAAGCCCTGGCGAGTTCCAGTCCGGAAAACCCGCCTCCACATGTGTAAAGGCGGTCCTGGCGAATGAGCAGGCGGGAAGCGTCCCATCGCACTTGCGGAAACCGGCGGCTTGCCTCGTTCTTCAGCCACCAGGATATCGTTGCGCGCTTGCCGTCCAACAATCCTGAATTGGCGAGCAGATAACATGCGCCGCAATGTGCTGCGATGATTGCCTCCTGCTGCTGCGCGAGCGCGATCAGCGGTTTTGAATGCTCACTCTCCTCGTCGAGCGAGCGCAGAAGCTCCGGAATCTCGACACCCGGCATCGCAATGAGAATCAGGACATCCATTTTTCGCGATGGTCGAACCTTTGTCGGGAAGGAAATTCCGGTGCTTGATGTCGACGGCGTGCCCCTTGAAACGAACTCACATGAAAGAACCTGTGAACGGCAGACGTCATTCACAAGCTGAAACATTTCGACCAGAGTCGAGACAACGGCCGAATAGAAATTCGACGGCAGCCAGATCACAACGTGGAGGCTCCTGACAGCCATTGCGGTACTCCCGGTGTCGTTCTCGTCGGATGGCAAGTCTAGCATAGTCTTTGTCAAAATTGCCAATTCTAGAAAAAGAGCGGCGCCTCCAGGATGGCCGTATACGGGCTCGCTGACGAAAGCGGCCGCGGAAATCCATGGCTGGAAAGATGCAAATGCTGAAATCGCTGAATGAAAACAATGCGGCACATACATCGGATTCAAACGGCTACAGCAAACTGCGCCGGTCCCGACTCAGGCTGACCTGTGGTCAGTCAGTAGGCCGAGAACACAGTCCCGACCGCGACGCCGGTAGAGACCTGCGCTTGATTTTCAGTTGCCGGAATTCATCACGTAGAGCGCACGCGAGCGTTCGAGGTGCTTGATCATCGCCTTCTCGGCGCCATCCGCATCCTTGGCTTCGATGCGCTCGATGATCTCTTCGTGCTCGGTCAGCGTGAACTTTTCCTTGCCGGTCCAGATCAGCATTTCGGTGTGGTATTCCTTTAGCCAGCCAAGCATTGCCTCGCTGACGGCGACGTAGATCGGGTTGCCGGATATTGCCGCGATCTGGGTGTGGAATTTCATGTCGGCGGATATGAAGGCTTCCGAGTCGCCGCGAAAGCTGCGCTGCTCGATGACCGTTGCGCGCAGCCGCTGCACGTCCTCGGCGGTGGCCTTTTCAGCAGCTTCCTTTACCATGCCGCGCTCGAAGAAGATGCGCGCGTTCTTGAGGTGCTCGAGCGTATCCTTCGACGATGACAGGATGATCTTCGCCGCGCCATCGACCTGCTTGATGATCGACTTGGCGGTCAGCTGCAGCACCTTGGCCCGCTCACCATGCGAGATCGCTACCAGCCCCATATTGCTCAGCGCCTGCATCGCCTCGCGGATCGCCGGCCTGCCGACCTCGAAGCGCTCCATCAGTTCGCGCTCCGACGGCATGTCGTCGCCCGGCTGCAATTCGCCGCTGGTGATCAGGCGCTTCAGTCTCAAGAATACTTCGTCGGAAAGCTTGCGCCGGACGATCGGCTCCGAACGGTTCATCGTCGCGAATCACTCCTATGACCGGCCTCTATCTAGCATTTCCGCCACGAATTCCGGAACGCCTGTAGCCCGCCCGCCTTTACCTGCCAAGCCGGATAAGGCTTGCAATGCTTATGTACTCATTATACCAGATTTCGAGGGCCAAGGAACCTTTTTCGAACCACCCCGGCAGGCCGCGCGAATATGATTGTTCTCACCTATCGCATCGAAACACGCGGCAATATCGAGGCGCTGGCGGCCAAGATCGCAAGCGACCAGTCGACCGGAACCTTCGTCGCGCTAGCCGGCGAGACCGAAGAGCTCAAGGCTAGGGTCGCGGCGCGCGTCCTGGCGATACGGCATCTGCCGGATGCGGATCGGCCGTCTCTTCCCGAAACCGGTCCCGAAGCCGGCAATGGCCCGGTCAAGCGCGCCGACGTCGACATCGCCTTTCCGCTGGAGGCCATCGGCACCGACCTGTCAGCGCTGATGACCATTGCCATCGGCGGCACGTTTTCGATCAAGGGCCTGTCCGGCATTCGTGTGATCGACATGAAGCTACCCGAGGAGTACCGGGGCGCGCATCCCGGCCCGCAATTCGGCGTCACGGGCAGCCGCAGGCTCACCGCTGTCGCGGACCGTCCGATCATCGGGACCATCGTCAAGCCGGCGCTGGGACTCCGCCCGCACGAGACGGCCGCGATGGTGCAAGAGCTGATTGCCGCCGGCGTCGATTTCATCAAGGACGACGAGAAGCTGATGAGCCCGGCCTATTCACCGCTGTCAGAGCGGGTGAGGGCAATCATGCCGCTGATCCTCGACCACGAGCAGAAGACCGGCAAGAAGGTCATGTATGCCTTTGGCATCTCACATGCCGATCCCGACGAGATGATGCGAAACCACGACCTGGTGGCAAAGGCCGGCGGCAATTGTGCTGTGGTCAACATCAATTCGATCGGTTTTGGCGGCATGGCTTACCTCCGAAAGCGCTCCAGCCTGGTGCTCCATGCCCACCGCAATGGCTGGGACATTCTCACCCGTCATCCTGGCCTCGGCATGGACTTCAAGGTCTGGCAGCAGTTCTGGCGGCTGCTCGGCGTCGACCAATTCCAGATCAATGGCATCGCCTCGAAATACTGGGAACCCGACTGGTCCTTCGTCGAATCCTTCAAGGCGGTGACCACGCCGATCTTTTCGCCGGCCGATTGCGCATTGCCGGTCGCCGGCTCCGGCCAGTGGGGCGGGCAGGCGCCTGAAACCTTCCAGCGAACCGGCCGGACGGTCGATCTTCTCTATCTCTGCGGCGGCGGCATCGTCAGCCACCCGGACGGGCCGGGCGCCGGCGTGCGCGCCGTGCAGCAGGCCTGGAAGGCGGCGGTCCAAGACATCCCGTTGGCGGATTATGCCTTGAGCCATGTCGAGCTGGCGCGGTCGATCGAGAAGTTCGGCGACGGCAAGGCGGCCTGACGCCATGCAAAACCTGCTTCTGAGTTATTATGGCGACGACCTGACCGGCTCGACCGATGTGATGGAGGCGCTCGAGCTCGGCGGCGTGCCGACCGTGCTGTTCATGCGGCAGCCGGACGAGGCGCTGCTTTCGCAATTTGCGCATTGCCGCGCCATCGGGCTGGCCGGCACCAGCAGAAGCGAGACGCCGCAGTGGATGGACACGCATCTGCGAGATGCCTTCGCCTGGCTGAAGACCCTCAACGCCGAGATCTGCCACTACAAGGTCTGCTCGACCTTCGATTCCAGCCCGGCAATCGGCAGCATCGGCCGGGCGATCGAGATCGGCCGCTCGGTTTTCCGGCAAGGCGGCGTGCCGCTGGTGGTCGGCGCGCCGCAGCTGAAGCGCTACACCGCCTTCGGTCATCTCTTCGCGGCCTACCGCGACAAATATTTCCGTATCGATCGCCATCCCGTGATGAGCCGCCATCCGACCACGCCGATGGACGAATCCGACCTGCTGATCCATCTGTCGCGCCAGACAGACCTCAGCTCGGGGCTGGTCGACCTGGCGACGCTGCAATCGGCGTCGCGGTCGGAAGCATTCGACCGGCTTGTGGAGAATGGCACAGACATCGTGCTCTTCGATGCCGACAGCCTGGAAACCCAGGCGCTTGCCGGCAAGGAGATATGGCGCGCTCGCAGGCCGGGCGGTTATTTCGTCGTCGGCTCTTCAGGCATCGAATATGCCTTGCTGGCCGAATGGGCATCGAACCGGATCGTGGATGCCAAACTCGCGTTTTCGCCGCCGGGCGCTGCCGACAGGATCGCCGTGGTCTCGGGGAGCTGCTCGCCGACGACGGAACGGCAGATCCGGCATGCTCTAGCCGATGGCTTCGACGGGATCGAGATCGACCCGGTCGAACTGGTTTCTGAGGCTTCGAACGACGCTATTGCGCGCGCGGTTGCAACCGGCCGCTCCAGCCTGAAGGCCGGGCGCAGCGTCATCCTCTACACCGCGCTCGGACCGGCGGCCGACCGCGGTGCTGAAATCGATCTCCGGGAAGGCGCCCGCCATAAGCTTGGCCGCGGCCTTGGCGAGCTTCTCCGCGAATTGACGCTTCAAGAGAAGCTACTGCGCGTGGTCATCGCCGGCGGCGATACGTCGAGCCACGCACTTGGCCAGATAGGCGTCGATGCGCTGACGGTGCGAATGCCGCTGCCGGCATCGCCGGGCTCGCCGCTTTGTCTCGCGCATTCGCGCATCGAGGCGATTGACGGGCTGGAAATTGCCCTCAAGGGCGGACAGGTCGGAACCGACCGCTATTTCTGCGCCATTCGTGATGGGATCGGCGGTTGAGAGCAGAAATTTAGGTAAGTCGTTGGTGCTCAAATCGAGATCCGGCAGCATCCATTAGCCGGCAAATCAATCAGAGGCGCGTCTGATCCCTGTTACCGCGTGCGACCCATCGCCTTGACTGGATGGCGCTGACGGGCATAGGCGACACAGGCGTCCACCGTGCTGACACAGAGTCCGTCGCGGTTGTTCGGCAGGTTGTTGTCGCCGGCGTAGGCGACCTCGGCAACATGGCCGTCAACCATTCGAATTTGCGTATTGCAATAGCCGCCGGGGGCGACGTTGACGGAACCTCCGAGCGCCGGGACGGGGCCAATGGCCACGGTCGGAACCACAATGTTGAGATTGCCGCGTTGAACGACGCGCTGATAGGTCCAGATCTGGCCGGATCTGCCAACATCGGCGGTGGCTGTCGGAAAGCCGGCACACATTCGAACATCCGCTTCGCTAAGGCCGACCATCTCCTTGCGGGCTGCCGCCGCCGTGGCGTCCTCCTTCGCAGTGCTCGACGTGTCGTCGGGCATGACGCAGGAGGACAGGATGGCGGCGCTTACGGATAGAACGAGAAGGGCAAGCTTTCGTGTGTGGAAAGATGTCATACCAACTTCGGATTGCATGGGGGCCCCGAATGCCAACCTAGGAAGTGAGCCAGTCGAGTCAACCGGCAGAAATTCACGAAGTCGTTTGGTGCGCCACCGCCGCGCATCTGCTGCAAGGGGTTGACGCTGCTGCCATTACCCTCGCACCCTGTCTTCCGCCTGGACGCCGAGTACTGGCCCACGGTGCTGTGACTTTGGTTCGGCCGACGGTGTGCTAGTTTCCAGCCAATTGCTCCGGAGACGTCATGCTTATCAAGCTGCAAGAAATCGCCCTCGCTCTTCTGCTGTTGGTCGCCGGCGCTGGGGCCAGTCATGCGGAGGCGGCCCAGCGGCCGCCGCCCACAGGCGGGGTTCTCTCGCTCCTGCCGCCGCCGCAGACTTCCGATCATTCGATCGTCATCGCCGGACGCACGCTCGATTACGAGGCCAAGGCCGGCACGCTGTCATTGCCGTCCGGCAAAGGCGATATCACCGCCGAGATTTTCTATGTCGCCTATGCACTGCATCCCGGAAAAGAAACGGGACCGGATCCGCGGCGTCCGATCACCTTCGTGTTTAATGGCGGTCCGGGAGCAGCTTCCGCCTATCTGCACCTCGGCGCGCTCGGTCCGCGGGTCCTGGCGACGGCGGCCGATGGAAGTTTCCTGCCGCCGCCACAGAGGCTGTTCGATAACCCCGACACTTGGCTCGACATGACCGACTTGGTCTTTGTGGACCCTGTCGGAACCGGTTACAGCCGTGAAGCGCCCGGCACGGAGGCACACAGCTTCTGGGGCGTCAGTCAGGACGCCGCGTCGATAGGCGCGTTCATCCGGCTCTATCTGGCGCAGACCAACCGCACGGCATCGCCGGTGTTTCTTGCCGGCGAAAGCTATGGCGGGTTTCGGGCGGCATTGCTCGCCAGGAAGCTGCAGGAAGACATCGGCATCAGCCCGAGCGGCGTCGTCCTGATCTCGCCGGCGCTTGAATTCACGCTGGTGCGCCCCGACGAATTCCAGCCGCTCCACTGGGCGCTGGAACTGCCGTCGCTGGCGGCAGTGCGCCTGCACAGCGAAGGCGTTTCCGGCCCGGCTCTGCAGGAGCGGCTGGCGGAAGTCGAACGCTATGCGCTCGGCGATTATCTGGCCGCGCTAGCCGGTGGACTGGAGCAAGGTGGACGGCTGGCGAGCCAGCGTGTCGCCGAAATCACCGGTCTGCCGCTCAACCTTGTCCAGCGGCACTTTGCACGCATTCCCATAGGGCTCTTTGCCAAGGAGTTTGCACGGGCAAAGGGCAATGTTCTCAGCGCCTACGACGGCAACATCGCGACGGCGGACGTGGCGCCAGAGAGCCTGGGAGTCGAGGGTCCCGATCCGGTGCTCGACCGAAGCGTGCCGGCGCTCACCTCTGCTTTCGTCGGCTACGTGCGTGATGAATTGAACTTCCGTACGGATATCAGCTATCGGCTTCTCAACCGCGAAGTTAGCGGCAATTGGGACTATGGAACGAGCCCGACGCGTCAGGGCTATGCGGGTGTCATGGACGACCTTCAGCAGGCGCGCACGCTGAACCCCAATCTCGGCGTGCTGATCGTCAACGGCTACAGCGACCTGGTGACGCCGTACATGGGCTCGCGCTACCTGCTTGGTCAAATTCCTTCGCTTGCCGGCGCAAAGCCCATTCGCGCCGAGGTGCTGGAAGGCGGGCACATGATGTATCTGAGGCCGGATGGACGGGCGGCACTGAAGCAGGCCGCGTCCGAGCTTTACCGAACGACGCAATGAGACAGTTGCGCAAAAAAGCGCCGGATGCGCTGTTCGCCCTCTCATCAGGCCCTAGTTCCATCGCAATTGATCGGTTACACACCAAGGATGGCGTCTTTTAGCGACGTTCGACAGCAAATTAGCCGGTTCTCCAGAATCGCGCCACTGATGCGGCGTGTTGCCGAACGGGCCACTCGGAACACTAGGCCACACTGGGTGACAAGCCTTGTCGGCCGCTGGAACGCGTTGTCGCTGGCCACGCAGTTCCTGCTCGCGGGTGGTCTATTCTCCCTGTCGGCCATGGTGGTGGTGGGGATTTCAGTCACGAGCCACATAGAAGCCGTGGTCACGCAGAATTCGGCATCCGCTACGGCTCTTTACGTGGACAGCGTTATCGCGCCGCTGCTTCCGGATATGCGCAAGAGCGAAGTCCTCGACGAGAGCGTCGCCCACGCGCTCGATGAAACGCTGGGACAAGGGGCACTCGGCACAAGGCTCGAATCCTTCAAGCTCTGGCGTCGCGACGGAACCATCCTGTATTCGACCGACAAGACATTGATCGGCAAGCGCTTTGAACCCAGCGGCAATCTCCGCGCGGCGTTTGCAGGCCAAATGGTTTCGGAGTTCGACAAGCTCGACGATCCGGACAGCGAGGCCGAAAGAGCCAGCGGCTTGCATCTCCTCGAGATCTACAACCCGGTGCTGCAGCCATGGTCGGGGGAAGTGGTGGCCGTTTCGGAATTCTACGAGGTCGCCACCGATTTCGAAAGAAACCTGCATCAGGCACTCATTCGAACCTGGCTGGACGTTGCCGCCGTCACAGCGGCCTTCTTTCTCGGGCTGTCGGCAATCGTGTTCCGTGGCAGCCGCACGATCAGTTCGCAGAGCCGCTCGTTGAAGCAGCGCATTGCTGAACTCTCCGACCTGCTTGCTCAAAACAGACTGTTGAGGCTGAAGGTGCAGCGTGCCTCGCAGCGCGCCACCGCACTCAACGAACGCTATCTCAGGCGCATCGGTGCGGACTTGCACGATGGGCCCGCGCAACTGGTTGCTCTCGCAGCGCTGGGGATCGACAGCCCCGTCATTGCCGATCCCGCTACGCCGTCAGCCGAACGTGCACAGGAATTGCTAGCCGTCAAAGCACATCTGGACGAAGCGATGCGCGAGATCAGGAGTATCAGCAAGGGCCTTGTCCTGCCGCATATCGAGCATGCCGAGTTGGCCGAAATTCTCGAGCTTGCCGTGCAAGCGCACGAAGAACGAACCGGAGCCAAAGTGGCGCTATCGATGACCGGCGGCCATGCGACGTTGTCGCCGGCGGCCAAGATCTGCATCTTCCGCTTCGTCCAGGAGGCGCTGAACAATGGATTTCGCCATGCCGGAGGTGAAGGTCAGTCGGTCGAGAAACATTTCGACGGCGAGCGCGTTTGTATCGAAGTGTCCGACGCCGGCCCTGGCTTTGACCCACAAATCGTGCGTCCCGAGAGGCTGGGGCTCGTTGGGCTGCGCGAGCGGGTGGAAAGCCTCGGGGGCCAGTTTACCGTGACTTCCTCACAAAGTGGCACGATCGTGAAAATGGCTCTCAACATCGTTGAAATGGGGCAGACATGACCGCAGCCATCAAGCTTGCCATCGTCGACGACCACCCTCTGTTCAGGGAAGGCGTTGTGCGCACGCTCGATCAGATCGGCGGATTCGAGATAGTCGGTGAAGGAAGCAGCAGAGATGACGCCCTGCGGATAATCGAAGACCAGCGGCCCGACATTCTGCTGATGGACATCTCGGTTCCCGGAGGTGGCCTTGGTGTGATCGGACCGGCCCTGGAGCGGCAGCCGGCATTGAAAATCGTGATGCTGACCGTTTCGGAAGAAAACCAGCACGTGATGACCGCGTTGCAGAGCGGGGCAAGGGGCTATGTTTTGAAGGGGGTCGGGTCGAGGACGTTGGCTGCGATCCTGCGCACGGTAGCGTCGGGCGAACGATATGTCTGTCCACAATTATCGGCGCGCCTGTTGGCCGATCTGTCGGCTCAATCAAAAGAGCCGGCGAAAGCTGACGGACTTGCCGAACTCACCAGCCGCGAAAGGGAGATCCTGACGCTGGTTGCCGCGGGACTGAGCAACAAGCGGATCGGGCTTCGGCTGAACCTGCATGAGAAAACGATAAAGCACCACATGACGCGAATCCTGGCCAAGCTCAACGTCAGCAACAGGACCGAAGCCGCAATGACGTTGCGCGACGCGACTGAGCGCCAGCATCCGCCTGTTCGCGATCATGCTTGAGCCAAAATTGCCGCACAGCGCAGCTATGTGAACTGGCCCTCAGTTGATCATTTCAAGCAATCTGTCCCGATCGGAACGCGTCGCCAGGCGCCGAATGATGGTGCGGCCCTTGGCATCCCGCATTTCATATTGGCCGCTGTCGATGCGTTCGCTGAGGCCGTTCGAATGCACCACGCCAATGCTCGGCCCACGCACCTCGACCCGGTCTCCTGTGGTCGCGTTGACAAAGAGTTTTGGCTTGCTGTCGGGGTTTACCAAAGGGGCGGGATCAGGGGGATTGTCGTCCTGCGACTTTGCTTTGCCCTTGCCGGCTCCAGCGTTCGAGTTTGAATTGCCGGAGTTTCCACCCGAATTGCCTGAATTCCCGTTCCCGTTCCCGTTTCCGCCATTGCCGTTGCCGTTCCCACCGTCTTTGGCACAGGCGGCCTGCGGGCCGAGCGTCGGCGACGGTCCGTCGAACATGACGCGATACGGGCCTACGACGAGAATGAAGGTCAACACGATTACGGAAATACCGACACGACGTCCTCGTGAAGATCCGGTCCTTCGTCTCCGGGTCGTCATCAATGAACTTGCCAGTCGCATGTCGGAAATCCCCTTAATCATACGGACCTGTCGTGCTGCCTCCTGTTCGACTTCGTGTCATGCTTAAAACAATGGTTTGTATCCGGGACGTCAAGACCCACCAGTCCCACGATGGTAACTGGTGGGTCTCGCTGGCGCAGGAAGGGACTATTTACTGCGCAAGTCTTTTGCCATCCGTTGGTTGCGTCTCTCGGTGATAGCGCCGACTTCCCACCGTCAGCCAACAATAAATCCAATGGCCGCGATCCCGAAACACAGACCAAATAACGGAAAAAGCAGCCAACGTGCCTGATGAATGCTTGGGTCCATAGCGGCCTCCTGTACCAGTCGACATCGCAACGGGGCTCCTCGGAACTCAGTTCCTGAAACTCTCGCATTTCGGGCTTTTGCGATAGCAGCCTCGGACCAAAGTTTGGCCGTGCAGGTCCTTGGTCGACAGTCTTACAGACTGAAGTCCCTATGCCAGGAGCAATGGACCCCGCCTTGCATTCGGCAACCTTTGTATCCGACTGGCAGCTGCGATCCACCGCTCCCTTCGAATGCTTTGCGTTCCTGGCACTATGGCAACAGCGACGTTGGTCCACTGCCATGTCGTTGAAACGTCATCAATACAGACCCATATGAAAGTTGCGTCGGACGTCTCCTCCCATTGCGTCCGGCGCGTTCCCCTCTGGAGGTTACAGACCTTCACGCTTGGCCGGGCTTAACAGTCCGGCCTTTTTCTTTGGTCATTTGTGCAGCAATCCGCCGGACGACTCGAATCTGCGAGGCGTCAGTAAAATCGATTTGCAAATGCATTCATGTGCTCATAACCTGTCACTATGAGCACGATTTCCAAGGTTGCCACGCGAGCGGGCGTGTCGCGCACGACAGTGTCGCATGTCATCAACCATGCGGACCGGGTATCGAAACCGCTGCGTGAGCGCGTACAAGCGGCGATCGACGAACTCGGTTATACGCCTAACCCGCAGGCGCAGAGCCTGCGCACCGGCCGCACCAACATCATCGCGATGCTGATCCCCGACATCCGCAACCCGTTCTACCCGGAGCTGGTGAAGACGGCGCAGTCGACGCTCGAAGTGGTCGGCCTCGACATGCTGATCTTCAACACCGACGTACCGGGCGGACATTCACAGGATCACGGCCGCGAGTATTTGCGCCAGATCGGGCGCAAGCGGGTGGACGGCGTCATCGTTGCCGACTTCGCGCTGCACGGCATGCACAGCGAGCTGCTCAACCTCGATCTGCCCGCCGTCTTCATCGGCAATCTCCCCAATCAAGCCGTCGACAGCGTCCAGCTGGACGATTTCGGCGGCGGCTATCTGATGGGCGAGTATCTGGCGAAGAGGGGCCATCGCCGCGTCGCCCATGTCACCGGGCCATCCTTTTTCAAGGAGGCGATGGCGCGTGCCGCGGGCTTCGAGAAAGGGCTTGCCGACAATGGCGTGCCAATCGCCGCCGATCTTCGGTTCGAGGGAAGCTATCTTGCCCCGTCAGGACGGGAGGCGGTCGCTTGGCTCCTGGACAAGCACGGCGGAAACCTGCCGTCGGCGATGTTCTTCGCCAATTATCTGATGGCCTCCGGTGCGCTGACTGAATTCTACGACCATGCGATTAATATCCCTCAGGATATCGCCATCGCGGTCTTCGATGACCTGCCTCAGCTGGAATATGTCAGGCCGAAGCTGACCCGTGTCGGCAACAGCCCGACAATGCTCGCCAAGCGCGCCACGGAAATGCTGCTCGAGCGCCTGGGCGGCAAAGTCGAGGGCGCGCCGCGCACCGAAGTGATCCCATGCGCGTTGAGCCCATCCGACAGCGCATGACGCCAAATGCCGGCAGAGGGAACGGAGGTCCTTCGCCAACGTTCGACCGAACAACACCCAGGGAGGAAATGATGACTGACAAAACGACCCTCAACCGCCGTCGGCTGATCCAGGGCGGCGCCACTTTCGCCGCCGCCGGCCTTACAGGCTTCCCGTTCATCAATAGGATGGCCTTGCGCGCTCAGGAAGCGCCGCTGAAATTCTGGCAGTTCTATGCGCCGGGCGGAGACGTGAAGCCACAGGTCCAGTGGTTCGAAAAGCTGGTGGCCGACTGGAACGACGGCCACGACCAGAAGGTCGAGCTCGAATATGTCGTCAACAGCGAATACATCTCCGGCTCCAAGCTGGCGACGGCCTTCGCGTCGGGCGAGGGCCCCGACATCTTCCTCATCAGCCCCGGCGATTTCCTGCGTTATTACAATGGCGGCGTACTGGCCGACCTGACGCCGCATATCGAGGATGCCGCCAAAGCCGATTTCCCGGAAAGCGTCATCGCCAACCGCATGGTCGACGGCAAGATCTACGGCGTGCCGATGGAGGTCGAGCCGATGGCCTTCTATTATTCGGTCAAAGCGTTCGAGGAAGCAAAGCTCAACGAAAACGACGTGCCGAAGACCTGGGACGAGTTGTTGGCGGTTGCCAAGAAGCTGACGACGCCCAACCGTTATGGCGTGCTGTTCGAAACGACGCCTGGCTATTACCAGAACTTCACCTGGTATCCGTTTCTGTGGCAGGGCGGCGGCGAATTCCAGGGTAAGGACGGCAAGAGCGCCTTCGATTCGGCGGCCACGGTCCAGGCGCTTAAACTCTGGCAGGATGCTATCAATACCGGTGTGGCGCCGCGTCAGGTGGTCGGCGGCGGCTTCGACATCGTCGCCAATCTCGGGGCAGGGCTGTGCGCCATGCAGAACTGCGGCATCTGGGGCATTTCGGCGATGGACAACAACGCCAAGGACGTGCCCTACGGCATCTTCAAATTGCCGACACCTGCCAATGGCAAATATGTCACCGTCGGCGGTGGCTGGGCCTTCGTCGCCAATGCCGGGGGCAAGAACCCGGATGCTTCCGCCCAGTTCTGCGCCTGGGCGCTGGCCTCGATGGATCAGGGATCGATCGACCGGGTCGTCAACTGGTGCACGGTCGCCAAAAGCGACATGCCGCCGCGCAACAGCGCACTGAAGGCCGGCGCCGATGTCTTCAGCACGGGTAAGTTCGGCACCTTCGCCAAGGAAATCCACCCGGGAACGCGTGCCGAACCGCGGGTTCCGCCTGAAGCCTACAAGATCATCTCGGATGCCATCCAGTCGGCACAGCTTGGCGGGGTCGATGCCCAGCAGGCCGCGACGGCAGCCAGTCAGCAACTCGACGCGTTCCTCGCTTCCTATTCCGGCGCGCCGATCCTTTAGGTCCCCTTCCAGCATGCACGCAGACGAGATGAAATCGCCGGCCGCGGGCGCCAAATCCGCTCGCGGCCTTACCGCCAAGCAAAGGGAACGCTACGCCGCATGGCTGTTCGTCCTGCCCGATGCGCTCGGACTGCTGGTGTTCGTCGGCGTGCCGATGCTGCTGTCGCTCGCCGTCGGGTTTTTCGAGGTCAACGGCTTCGGCGGCTATAGATTCGTCGGGCTCGGCAATTATCGGCGCATGTGGAGCGATCCGCTGTTCTGGTCGTCGGTGAAGGTGACCGTGGCCTATGCCGTCATGCTGGTGCCGGCGCTCTACGCCGCCGGGCTGGGGCTGGCGCTTCTGGTGCAGAAGACCAACCGCTTCAACGCGGTCATGCGCTCGATGTTCTTTGCGCCGCAGATGGTCAGCCTGGTCGTCGTGGCGCTCGTCTGGCAACTCATGCTGGTCGAGAAGGTCGGCATCGTCAGCCGGCTGGCGCCGCTCGTCGGCCTCAGCGGAATTTCGCTGCTCGGCGATCCAAATCTGGCGCTGTTCACGCTGGTGCTGGTCAGCGTCTGGTTCCTGATGGGCTTTTACATGCTGATCTTCCTCGGCGGGCTCCAGGACATCCCGGCAGAGTATTACGAGGCCGCAAAGATCGACGGCGCCGGGCCGGTGACAAGCTTCTGGTACATTACCTTGCCCTTGCTCAAACCGACCAGCTTCTTCGTCCTCCTGGTCTCGCTGGTCGCGGCTGTCGCCGGCGGCCAGGTCTTCGACCTGATCTATGTGATGACCAAGGGCGGGCCCGTCAATTCGACCTCGGTGCTGATCATCTACATCTACAAGCAGGCGTTCCAGTTCGGCGCCTTCGGCTATGCATCGGCAATGGCATCGCTGCTGGTGCTGGCGCTGATGCTGGTCACGGTGTTCTTCTTCCTGCTGACGCGCGGCGGACGTTTCGAGCATGACTGACAGCCGAACTCCTTCCACGCGTTCGCAGATACGAGCGGCGAGGCTTGCCTGGATGCTGGCGACCGCGGCGCTTGGCCTGATGACGGTGTTCCCGCTTGTCTGGATGCTGGTCATCTCGCTGAAGCCGGCGAGCGACGTCTTCACGCCGAGCCTCATTCCGGAACGGCCGACGCTCGGCAATTTTCTCTATGTGCTGACCGAGGTGCCGTTCCTGCGCTACCTTTTCAACTCGTTCTTCGTGTCGGCGACGGTGACCGTCGCTGCGCTGTTCTTCCATTCGATGGCCGGCTATTCGCTCGCACGGCTGCGTTTTCCGGGCCGCGACATCCTGTTCCTCGCCATGTTCTCGACCTTCCTGGTGTCGCTGCCGGTGATCATCGTGCCGCTGTTCATTTTGACGCGAATGCTGCACATGCTGGACAGCTATGCCGGCCTGATCATTCCGGCGATTTTCAACGCATTCGGCATCTTCCTGCTCAGGCAATACTACCTGTCGCTGCCGAGGGAGCTGGAAGAAGCGGCGATCATGGACGGCGCCAGCTATTGGCGCATCTATTGGAGCATCATCCTGCCGCTCAGCCGGCCGATCCTGTCGGCGTTGGCGATCCTGTTCTTTCTCGCCAACTGGAACGCTTTCCTGTGGCCGTTGACGATCACATCGGACCTCAACCTCTGGGTGGTGCAGGTTGCCATCGCAAACTTCAAGAGCCAGTACGCCGCCGCCTGGAATTATGTCATGGCCGCCTCGACCATCGTCGCCGTGCCGATGCTGGTCCTCTTCGTGATCTTCCAGCGCCAGATCATGGAATCCATCAAGACAAGCGGCCTGAAATAACCGCTGAAGCAAGAGGAGAAACACATGGATAATGCCGGCCTGTCGCCGCTTCGCGGGCTCGCCAAATTGCGCGACGCCAAAACCCGCCGGTTCTCAAGCTACGACCGCACCGGCGGCAATGACGACCGGCTGCATATTGAACCTGGCCAGACGCTGGTGATTGCCGAGCATTATGGTGCCGGCATCATCACGCATATCTGGGCGACGCTCGCCTGCAAGAGCGAGGACTTCCTGCGCAAGATCGTATTGCGCGCCTATTGGGATGGTGAAGAACATCCGAGCATCGAAACACCGATCGGCGATTTCTTCGGCATGGGCCATGCCCGCACCCGCAATTTTGCCAGCCTGCCGGTGCAGGCAAGTCCAGAGGATGGCAAGGCCTTCAACTGCTATTTTCCGATGCCGTTTGCCAGCCATATGCGCTTCACCGTCACCAATGAAGCTGAGGACGACCTGCTTTTCTATTACTATGTCGATCTCGAACTGCATGAGGAACTCGAGGAAGGCCTGGGCCGCTTCCACGCCCAATACAGGCAGCAGCGACCCGATGGCATCGACGAGACGGGGCTGGCCAACGAGCAGGTCCTGTTTGGCGGGGAAAATACCGACGGGAACGGCAACTACACCATCCTGGAGGCGGAGGGTCACGGCCACTATGTCGGCCTGCTCTATTCGGTCTATTCGCGGCGCCGTTCCCCTCTATGGGACTGGTATGGCGAGGGCGACGACATGATCTTCGTCGATGGCGAGCCGGGCATTTCCGTGCCGGATGCGGTGCGCAAGCCCGATCCGCGTATCGGCCCGAAGGCCGAACTGGTCGGCGATCGTGGCGAGACCAGCCCCGGCGCCAACGACGCATGGCCGCCGACGCTGCACGGCACCGGCACGGAAGATTATTTCAATACGGCATGGTGCCCGACACAGGACTACAGTGCGTCCTATCACGGCATCATCGCCGCCGGCGGGCCGAACTGGACCGAGCCGGTTACGCTCTATCGCTGGCACATAGAAGACCCGGTCATCTTTCACAAACGCATCCGGGTGACCATCGAGCACGGTCACGCCAATCGCCGCTCTGACGACATCTCGTCGGTCGCTTTCTGGTATCAGGCGGAACCGCACAAGCCGTTCGAAGCGCTTGCCGATGTCGAGAACCGCATCCCCACCTTTCGCGCGCCTTATCACAATTGGAACGCCGCCTTCGACGAGAAGAGGCGTTAGGCCGGGATGCGTTCGAGTTGAAGCGTGCATCCCGCGCTATCTGCGTCGGGGCGCGACCCTGCCGTAGCGCGCCGCCTCAGCTGCGAGGTGGAAGTTGCTGGACAGACCAGGTGTTGCCGTCGGGATCCTCAAAGAAGACAAATCTGCCCCAGGGAAAATCCTTGATATCGCTGACCACGATACCTTGAGCGGCCAGGTGCCGGTGTGCCTCATCAATATCGGGCACGACCAGTTGCAGGCCTCTTATGGATCCCGGGGGGCTGTCGACGAGGCCCTTGCCCATGGCAATCGAACAGGCCGAACCGGGCGGCGTCAATTGCACGAAACGTATCTCGTCGCTTACGGTGTGGTCGTGATCGAGATGAAAGCCGACCTTGCCAACATAAAAGCCGATTGCTCTATCGACGTCCGATACGGGGACCGGGACCAGTTCCAGCTTCCAATCCATCACAGCCCTTTCGCAGCTTGATCGCCAAGTGGTGCCGAACACCGTGGGCGACATCCCGCCATCTTCCCAATGCCATTGTCGGCGCGGGCCGCTCATTCAGTCAAGAGATGTCCGGCAAGAGATATCCGGTTCGGGCAACGTGAGGACTGGTCTCATTGCCGGCTTAGACGGCGAGGCGTTCGGAACCGATGAGCGCAAGCCCAGTTAGGGGGACAAAGACGCATTTCGGATCAGCAGAGACGGCTTTCATGATCGGAACGCAGATGGCCGGATACGACCATGGGAAGGTTGCGCGCGCCGTTGACGTTCGAAGAACTGCGCGCCTCGAGACGGCGCTCACCGAAGCTGGCGAAGCTCGTCGGCAGCGAAGCCGAAGCGCCAAGAGCAGACCTGACGCAAAGAGGCTCTCCGACCTAAACCGGCTTCCATCGCTTTGCCAGGCTATTTTCACAGGACCACGAAACAATTGTCTCCGGTCGCCGTTTCGCCCGCAGAACCTTTCGAGGAGGCGACGATGAGCACAACCGGCTTGGACGTTTTTGACAAAACGCTGCAACTAACAAACATCTGGCTCGACGAGATCATGGCGGATCTTGGTCCAGATCGCCACGTCGCCTGGCACACATTGGGCGCCGTTCTGCGAACCCTGCGGGACAGGCTACAGATCGGACTGGCGGCCAAATTGGGAGCCGAACTGCCGCTGCTCGTGCGCGGCGCCTACTATGATCGCTATCGGCCCGCCGACATGCCCGACAAGACACGCTCGCTCGAGGAGTTCCTGCAACACATCGCCGATGAATTGAAATCGACCCGTCCTGTCGATCCCGAGGATGCAGTACGCTCGGTATTTCGCGTGCTTGCACGGCATATCGACCTTGGCCAGTCGGCAAAGGTGCGAGATGCGCTGCCAAAGGAAATCCAGGCGCTCTGGCCTGAAAGCGTGGGCGTCAAATAGCGGCGATCCTGCTCATGCGGACGTGCGACGGACCAACTGCCACGAAACGCTGAAAAGGGTAGGTATTGCGCCCGGTGTTGCCGAAATCAATGAGATCAGATGATCGGCAAAATGGTCGTAGTGGGCCGTTTCAGGACCGATCGTCGTCAATGCCGTATGACTGAATTCGCCCTCGTCGATATTGCCACACCCGATGACCGCTATGTCGCCCGGCACGGAGAGCCCGGCCTCCTCGAATGCGTGCAGGGCGGTCACGGCGGCAAGATCGGATTCGACGAAAAGCGCGGTCGGCCGGTCCATGCGGGCGGCCAGCGCCGTGACATTGGCAAACGCAGCCTTGCGCGCCTCTGCACCGCCGATCACAAGATCATCTCGCAGCGGAAGGCCGCGTGCTTGCAGGAAGCTGTGATAGGCGGCGTGACGGCTTCCGTCCACCGCTTGGGGGTTTAGAAACCTGCCGACGGTGTCCAGGTCGTCACGAACGCCGCACGATGTGTTCCGCAAGGCGATGGGCCTCCTCGGCAATCGCCAATATTATGCCTGATTTGCGCGTGGAGGCGAAATCCAACCCGGCGAAGTAGATGCCTGGCAGGGCGGCCACGCCATCCTCGTGAACAGGCTGTCCTTCCGGGTCGAGCAGACCGGAAAGCCTCACCCAACTGAAATCGCCCTTGAATCCGGTGCACCACACCACGGTCGTGATGCCGGACTCGGCAGCATCAAGAGAACGGACAGCCGGATTCGGCAGCTGCGCTGCGACAGTCTCCGCTGGGTCGGGTTCCGAAACGGGGGCATCGATTCCGGAGCGGCTGATGTATTCGTCGATATAGCGTTTGACGTTGGCGGAGGCCTCATCCGCAAAACGAACATGCTCTTCGAGATCGTCGGCGAATGACAGACGGCCGTCATCTTCGACGCCTGCGAACCGCCCCAGCAGCACGACACCTTGGGCGCCGAGCCCTTGCAGGCTTATCGTGTGTTCTACCCCAAGCAGACCACGAGGTGGAATGCGCCCCGCAAGTCGAATGATCTCGTCTCGACGCACGTCGAGAAATCCGCTTTCGACGAGCCAGAGCATGATGTCGCGACCTCGGTAGTGCCGCGAGAGCCGCCCGACCCGGCTGGTGGCAAGGAAGACTGTTCGGCCTGCTTCCGCCAGTTCTTCCGCGATCTGGGCACCGGACTGGCCGCTTCCGACCACCAGCACCGCTCCAGCCGGGAGATCAGCGGCGCTGCGATAATCAGAAGCATCGATCTGGCGCAGGCCCGGCGGCAACGCAGCGGCCCAAACTGGGCGCACCGGACAATTCAAGTTGCCGCTGGCGATCACCACGTTGCGTGCCAAAAGTGTTCCGCGCGAGGTGATCAGCCGATAGCCGCCATTCTCGTGCCCGCCGGCGAGCTCGGTCACCACAGTGTCCGGTTCGACCGGCAATTCGTTTCGCCTGGCGAAATCCTCAAGCAGGGCGACGAACTGGTTGCGCGTCAGGGCACCGAACGGATCCGAACCGTCATAGCAGTCGCCGGGCATGACGGTCTGCACGTTGGGCGTATTCATCCGGAAGGAATCCCACCGCTGGGTGCGCCAGGTCTCTCCGATGCGGCCGCGCTCCAATACGGCATGGCGCAAGCCTTGCCGAGCCAGCGAATAGCTGACGCCCAGACCGGCCCAGCCGGCCCCGACTACTACTGCATCAAGGACGTTGGCATTATCCGTCATTTGCCGCGGATCCGGAGGCTAGCGCCGTTGCAGCGCTGTGAGGCGGCACTGGCGCCATCAGCGTAACGCCTCTGCCAACGGACAACCGCCAAACAGCGGCCGATGCTGCCCGAACCCATCCCCTCGATCTGCATGGTTTCGCCCCCGACGCGAGGGCACGATAACAGTTTTATCGGGTCACGGCACGATCAAATACTCATCCGAAACCGGCAATGGTTGCGGCTTAACCTGGAAAGATTGTGAAACCGCCATCGACACGGATTACCTGCCCGTTGATGAAGCGCGCGCGCGGACCGGCGAGGAAGGCCACCGCTTCGGCGATCTCTTCAGGCTCCGCATACCGGTTCAGCGATTTCTTGCTCGAATCCATGCGCTGCGGATCGACCACGCGACTCGCCTGGAACCGTGCCGTCTTGGTGGCGCCAGGGCTTACCGCATTGACGCGTACGCCATCGTCGATCAATTCCTTGGCGAGGCAGCGCGTATAATGGACGACGGCCGCCTTAAGCGTTGAGTAGACCACCTCGGGTGAGCAGCCGATATGCGCTGCCGCCGAGGCGATGTTGATCACCGAGCCCGAGCCCCGCTTGACCATCGGCGGAACGAACGCCTGGCAAACCAACATCGTGCCGATGAGATTGTTCTCGGTTAGAACCTTGATGTCGTCGTAGTCGATGTCGAGTGCGTTGTTGGGACTGGGCTTTACGCCCTTGGCGCCGATGTCGCCGCCGGCGCAGTTGACCAGAATGTGCACGTCGCCGAGGTCCGCCTCGATCTTCCTCTTCATTTCGGCGACAGCTTGCTTGTCGCCTATATTGCCGGTGACCGCGGTCACCCGTGTCCCATGCTTCTCCAAGCCCCGGGCAGAGTCGCCGAGGTCCGCGAATTCACCATATTGAGATGGCCGGGCCCAATCGAGGTCGTGGACCGCGACGTTTGCGCCAAGTTCGGCCAAGCGGTCGGCCATCACGCGGCCGAGGCCGCGTCCCGAGCCGGTGACGAAGGCGGTCAGGCCGCTGAGGTCTCGGGTGGTCATGCTGATCTCTCCATTGCAATGAAACCGAACTTCTTCATATTGGCGGCGCTGCGGCGGATCATGTCGAGCTCATACGAAACGAGCGCGCCGTCATCGTCGCGCTCCCATGGCGTGCGGTAGTCGGCGTCGTCCGCAAGACGGTTCGCGCGCGCAGCACTCAGGCAGGCCGCGAACTCGCGTGCGGTCTTCGGCGCATATCCGTTCCACCAGTCGTCCGTGAGACAGCGAACGTGACGGGCCTCCAGCGCGCCCGGTTCGAGCACCGCCGTCAGCGTGTCGTGGTGCTCGCCAAGGATGGCTGCCAGTTCGCCAAAAGGCACGGCGCCGTCGCCGATCGCGCAGCGGACCAGACGGTAGCCCTCATCCGTGAACTGCACGCGATAGTCCTTGAGGTGAACGTGGCGGACATAGGGTGCGATCCGCTGCGTGAAGGCAAGCGGCGCCTCGCCGACAGGAAAAGTGTTGCCGGTGTCGTAGGTGATGCCGACGCCCGGTCCGCCGAGCTCGCAGAACGCGACCAGTTCGTCGCTGCCGAAGTCCTGATGGTTCTCGATGCCGAGTACCCGGCCCTCGGCCGCCGCACGCGGTCCCCAATCTGTCAACGCAGCGCGGATCGTCGTATTGAACTCACTCCATTTCCGGCCCCAGGCGTTGCGGTCGCCGCACAGGACAGGCGTCAGTGCGATACGGATCGTCGTCGCCTCGAGCAGGCGCGCAGCCCGAAATGCGTTGTCCAGCGGACCTGCCACCAGCAGCCCGCCGCTCACCACGGGGACAATATCGAGCGCACTCATACGCTTGCGCAGCGCGACGATTTCGGCATCCGGCAAGTCGGTCAACCAGGGTTCGTAGATCTCGAGCGTGCGTGCGCCCAGTTCCTGCGCCAGCGCGATGAAGCCTTCCAGTCCCACGCCGTCCGGATTGTGCCGCGGCGTGCCACGGCCCTGCAGTCCGAGATAGTAGGTCAGTCCGTAGGGGTTGAGGCCGAGACGAAGCATCAGCTTGGCGGTTCCAATGGAGGGCGGAGAGGGGTCACTAGCGCAGGCCGGCATCGACGGTGATGGACTGCTTCGTGATCATGCGGCTGTCATCCGCTGCCAGGAAGAGCACGGTCCGTGCAATCTCCTCGCCCAGGAGGACGCGACGGATCAATTGCCGCTGCACCGTCTGGTCGACTGCCTCCTGCGTCTTGAACCACAGCTCGCGCTGCCGCTCGGTCATGACGGCGCCGGGTTCGACTGCATTGACGCGGATGTTGTCGGGTCCGAACGACCGCGCCAACGCACGCGTCAGCGCCACCACAGCCCCTTTGGCGGTGGCGTAGGCCACCATCTGGTCCGCTCCGAAACGCCAGGCAATGGAGGAGAAGTTTATGATCGAGCCGAAGCCGAGTTCCTGCATATGCGGATGCACAGCTTGAGCGGCGAAGAAGTGATGCCGGAGATTGATGTCGAAGCTGCGGTCCCAATATTCGGCCGTCACGGCGTCGATGGGATGGCGCTGATCATTGGCAGCGTTATTCACCAGGACGGCGACCGGACCAAGCCGCGCGCGCACGCCTTCTACCGACGCCTTTAACGCATCGACGTCGGTCACGTCGCAATGGAGATATAAGGGAGCCCGCCCGGCGGCACCGCCGAGCTCGCGCAGCAACGCCTCCGCTGGTTCGTCCTGCACATCGAGAAAGGCTACCCGGGCGCCATTCGAGGCGAAGGCGCGGACCATATCGGCGCCGATGCCGGAGGCGCCGCCGGAGATCAGCACGACCCGATCGGCCAAGCTCGGATAGGTTGCGAATTGTACGGACATCAAATTACAGAAGCGCCTTGGTTGTTGGATCGAACAGGCAGGCGCGCGACATATCGATGCCCAGCGTTATCGTCTCGCCCATGACGGGAGCGTCGTCCGGCTCGAAGCGGCCGGTGATCTCCAGGTCACCCAGCCTGAGCACGGCAAGCGTCTCGGCCCCGGTCGGCTCGACCAGCTCGACCGGCGCCTGCATGGACGCCACAGCAGGTTTGCGCGACTTCAGGTCGGTCGTGAAACGGTAGATGTGTTCCGGCCGGATACCGAGCACGACGTCCTTTGGCGCACCGGCGGGCATCGGCGCAGCAAGGGCAAGGCTGGCGTCGCTGCCGTCAGCGGCGCGTACCGAGATGCTGGTCGAGCCGGTAAGCCGCGCCGGGATGAAATTCATCGCCGGCGATCCCATGAAACCGGCAACGAACATGTTTGTCGGCCGGTCGTAGATCCGCTTCGGCGTGTCGAACTGCTGTACCGAGCCCTGGTTCATCACCGCAATGCGGGATGCAAGCGTCATCGCCTCGACCTGATCGTGGGTGACATACACCGTGGTCTTGCCGACGCGATGGTGGAGCTTCTTGATTTCGGTACGCATGTCGACGCGCAGCTTGGCGTCGAGATTGGACAGGGGCTCGTCGAACAAAAACAGCTTCGGGTCGCGGACGAGGGCACGCCCCATCGCAACGCGCTGCCGCTGGCCGCCCGAGAGCTGGCCAGGCTTGCGTTTAAGCAGCTGTTCGATCTGCAGGAGTGCGGCAACGCGCTGGACAGCTTCCGCTTGCACCGCTTTGGGCACGCCGCGGCTTTCCATGCCGAAGGTGATGTTCTGGCGCACCGTCATCGTGGGATAGAGGGCGTATGACTGGAACACCATCGCAATGTCGCGGTCCTTGGGTTGCACCGAGTTCACCAGCCGGTCGCCGATCCAAATCTCTCCCGACGTGACGGTTTCCAGGCCGGCAATCATGGCGAGCAAGGTTGACTTGCCGCAACCCGACGGACCGACAAGCGCGACGAATTCTCCGGTCTTAGCCTCGAGATTGATGCCGGAAAGAATCTCGAGCGAGCCGTAGCTCTTGTGAAGGTTGCGGATCATCAACGCGGACATGGGCGACGCCTCATTTGATGGCGCCCTGCGTGAGGCCGCGCACGAAGTATTTGCCACCGAACAGATAGATCAGCAGCGGTGGCAACGCGCCGATCAGCACGGCTGCGCTCATCACATCGTAAGCACGTGCGGTCGTGCCGCCGGCCGTGAGCGCGACCAACGCCGCCGTAATCGGCTGCTGCTGGCCCGACGTGAAGACGACGCCGAACAGATACTCGTTCCAGATGCCGGTGAACTGCCAGATGACGGTGACAATCAGAATGGGCGGCGACAGGGGCAGGATGATCTTGCGGAAGATTCGCCAGAAGCCGGCGCCGTCAATGCGCGCCGCCTTGATAAGGTCGTCCGGTATGCTGACGTAGAAATTGCGGCAGAACAGGGTGGTGAACGAGATGCCCTGGACGACGTGGATCAACACCAGCCCATATGTGGAATTGGTCAGGCCGAGCTTGCCGAGCAGGAACGCCCACGGCATCAGCGAAATCTGGCCGGGCATGAATACGCCGAGCAGCATCAGATTGAAGGTCAGTTCGGAACCCCTGAAGCGCCATTTGGAGAGGATGTAGCCGTTCATGGCGCCGAGAATGGTCGAGATGATTGTGGCGGGGATCGTCATCGCCAGCGAGTTGAAGAAATTGCGCTTCATGCCCTCGCAGGTACCGCTGACACAGTAGGATCCCCAGGCCTGCGCCCACGCATCGAACCGGAAGCTGCGAGGTACGGAGATGAGGCCGTTGCGGGCAATCTCCGACTGCTCGCGCAATGAGTTGAAGATCACCACCAGCAACGGCACGAGATAGACCATCGCGAAAAGCGCCAGCACGGCATAGACAAGGAAGCGGCTCCAGAAATGCCGGCGCGTGGCTGCGGCAGCTTCCGGATCAAAGCCGGTCGGATTGGGGCGGGCCGGGTCAAAGCTGGCATTGGGGGCAATTTCAACCATTGCGGCCCTCCGCCCGCCGGCGCCAGACGATCCACAACGAGTACGGCACCAGCACCACCGCGACTGCCGCGAGCATCATCATCGCCGCGGCGGCACCCTCGCCGATTTGCCCGCGCTGGAACATCAGGTCGTAGACATAGATGGCGGGGAAGGTGGTGGACACGCCTGGCCCACCCCGCGTCAACGCCGCCACCAGGTCGAAGGTCTTGATGGCGAATTGTATCTGAATGACCGCCACCGCCAGGAATATCGGGGCGATGGTGGGCAGGATGACCCTGCGATAGGTCCGGAAAACCGACGCGCCGTCGATTTGCGCGGCTTTGACGAGATCCGGATCGACCGACCGCAGACCGGCCAGGAAAAGTGCCATCGCGAAGCCGGACGACTGCCAGATACCGGTTATGATCACCGCATAGATCGCCGTGTTGCGGTTGGCCGTCAGGGCGAAGCTGAAGTCGGTCCAGCCAAGCCCGCGAACGAAGGCCTGGATACCGTCGACAGGGTTATAGAGCCAGCTCCACACCGTACCGGTGACGATGAAGGACACCGCCAACGGATAGAGGAAGATAGTGCGCCAAACCGCCTCGCCGCGGACGCGCTGGTCGATCGCGATCGCGAGCAGCAGGCCAACCGCCATCGAGCCAACGATATAGAAGCCGCTGAACAGGAAGAGATTCGTATAGGCGATGTTCCAGCGCCGGTTTGCCCAGAGCGAAGCGTAATTGTCGAGGCCGACGAACCCATAGGTCGGCAACAGCGACGAATTGGACAGCGAGATGTAGAGCGTCCAGAGCGTGAAGACGAAAACATAGACGAAGCTCGCCGCTATCGACGGCGCCAGCACCAGAATGGGCACCATCGTGCCGAGGCGCTCGCGCCACGGCCGGGTCGTGGCGGCTGCTCCTGGCACAATCAGGTCATGGGTGGACATCGGGCTGCTCCGGCGAGGTCTGGCCGGGCGCTTCGCCCCCGGCCATCATCGGCAGCTTCACTTCTGCGCTTCTGCCGCATCCGCCATGGCATTGGCCGCGTCCTGCGCACTCATATCCGGCGTCGCCACAAACTCGGTGATGGTATCCATCATTGCGCCGCGGACTTTTTGCGGAACCGTCATGTTGTGCGCCATCGAACGGACGAGCGTGCCGGCGGCGATCGAGGCTTGCAGATCCTTTTGCGAGAGTTGCTGGCAGGGATTGAAGCCGTTCGAAAGATCGACGTCGAGGCGGGCCGGGATGGAGCCTTTGGTCTGATTGAAAATGGTCTGGAACTCGGGCGACAGGATGATGCTGGCAAGCAGCTTCTGTCCCTCGATGTAGTCCGGGTCCTTCTGCTTGAAGAACACGACCGAGTCTGAATTCAGGATGAAGCCGGGCTTGCCCCAATCGGTCGGCGCCTGGGCACAGACATAGTCGGCGCCCTCCTTGAAGCCGCCAGCCGTCAGCAGGCCGATCGTCCAGTCGCCCATGATGTGGAAGGCGGCCTCGCCGCGGCCGACCAGATGCGACATGGTATCCCAGTCGCGTCCGTTCATGCCGGGATCCATGTACTTCGAGGTCATGGTGCGGAACTGCTCGAAGGCCTTGACCATGCCGTCGCTGCGCATCGCCTCGACGTCGCCCTCGACGAAAGCCTTCTTGTACAGATCGAGGTCCTGACCGTACACGACAACTTCGAAAACGGTCGAGTCGGTCCAGTCGGCGGTCGAGTGCGAAATGCAGATCTTGCCGCTGGCCACGATCTTGTCGCAGGCGGCGTTGAATTCCGCCCATGTCTTCGGCATCTCGGTGACGCCCGCATCCTTCATGACCTTTGGCGATGCCCACAGCCAGTTGATGCGGTGGATGTTCATCGGCGCCGCCACCCAATTCCCCGTCGGCTTCATCACCGGCAGCAATTCGGGAGCGACGACCTTCTCCCAATTTTCCGCCTTCGCCAGGTCGTCGAGATTAGCTGTCATGCCCGTCTCGTTCCATTCGGCGATCTCGGGGCCTTTGAGCTGTACAGCGGGAGGTGCGTTGCCGGCGATCACATCGGCACGCAGTTTGGCCAATGTGTTGGCTGTATGGCCGGCGATGGAGGTCTGCTGCCAGGTGCCACCCTTGGCGGTAAACATCTCGCCGAGCTTGGCGATAGCCTGGGCGTCCGATCCGGTCGCCCATTGGTGCAAGAGGTTGGTCTTGGGCTCCGCGAGTGCTGCTCCGGTAAGCAAGGTGAAGGCGGTAGCGGCCGCAAAGGCCGTCCTCAGATATTTCATCGTTTCACTCCCATATGTGATGCACGGTTCGTATCGACCGCTTGTGGCCCGCGATTTGAGGTCGTGGCCGGTGAGATGCAGTAATCTCCGTTCTTTCCAAGATGACATATTTGGGCTATCAGTCAACGTCCTTTGTGCTCATCATGAACAAACCTTCGCTTAGAAATTGGCTGATCGACAGGCCGTCCGCGTCGCCGGAGAGCCTGATCGTCCGATGCCTGCGTGAGCGCGGCGTCCTTTCTGCGTCGCAAATTACCCGCATTACCGGTTTGGCGCGGTCGACGGTTTCAACCGCGCTCAATGGCTTGAGAAAATCGGGGATGGTGATCGAATCCTCGGCCCATCATGACGCGGCCAGGGGTATCGGCAGGCCTGCCACGGCATTGACGCTCAATCCCGCTGCGGGCACCTGCGTCGGCATCCATCTGGGCCTCGACGAAATGCGATGCGTCGTCGCCGACGTCTCGCATTCTTTCATTGTCGAACAAACTATCCCCATGGGCCTGGACTACCAGCCGCAGCAGGCGGCGCAGCTCGCCAAGTCAGTAATTGCCCGATGCTATGAAGAGAACGGTCTGCCGATGGCGGGGCTCCTGGGGGTTGGGGTCTCCGTCTCGGGCCCAGTCAGCCGCGAAGGAGTGGTGCTGCGCGCGAGTATCGTTCCGACCTGGGCCGGGGTCAACATCCGCGATGTGTTTGGGCCGACCCTCGAACAGCCGATCTTCGCCGACAATGAGAGCAACTGCTCGGCCATTGCGGAGTTGATGTGGGGTGCGGCCGTCGGCCAAGACGACTTCGTGCTCTTCAAGGTCGATCTGGGCGTCGGCGGGGCCATTGTCCAGCATGGCCGGCTGGTGAGCGGCATCGCCGGCGGCGCCGGCGAATTCGGGCATATCAGCATCGATCCCAGCGGTGACCTTTGCCGGTGCGGCAATCGCGGATGCCTGGAGCTCTATGCCAGCTTTGCCCGGCCGCTCGAGCAGATTTCGCGCATCGTGCGGCGGCCGGTCACGATGGACGACGTGATCATGATGGCCGAGCAGGGCGACGTAAGGGCGCTGCGGATGATCGAGGGACACCGCCGAGTTCGCCGGCCCGTGGGCTCGGCTTGATCGGTTCGGTGCTCAATCCGCCGCTCATTATCATCGGCGGCCGCATGGCCTTGGCGGGCGACATTCTCCTGGCGCCACTGATCGCGTCATATGAACGCCACACGCTCATCAAGTCCCGCGATGTGGCGCCCGCGCTGCGCACGCGGATAATCGTTGGCAAGCACACGGAGAACGATGCATTGCTCGGCGCGGTCGGCCTCGTGCTGCGCCACAACAGCCGACTGCGATGATATGGCTACGTTCCAGGTAAACCTTGCCGTACGAAGGCAGAGGTCATGGGTTCGAATCCCTTCGGGTGCACCAAACACCGCCATTTGCCGCCGCCTACGGCGCACGCGCCGGCCAGAGCACGCCAGCCTAGCAGGGGCGGCGACTGATTGAGTTCGAATCCTTTGAGGCGATGACGGCTCGGCCCTCATTTTGCGACATTTGGGGTCTGGTCGCACGTAAGCGGACATCACACTTCGGCGCCCACGACGCCCCAGCGATCGGCCCAGGATTCCAACGTACCCGCCCAAGGACTATCAGTCTGCATTGATTGGGTCTGCACCTTGTGGCCGTTGCGAGAGTTCAGCGATCAGATGGTCGGCAACGACCCTAACGGAGGGGAGCTGCCCGCGACGATGCGGCATCAGCAGAGTCGTCGCCACGCCACGCGCTGTCCAGTCCGGTAAGATGCGGACAAGCGCGCCGGACTCGATCAGCGGCGCACAGAAGCTGCCCGCCAGGCAAGCCACGCCGAGCCCGGCCCTCGCGGCTTCCCGCAAGGAGACGGTTTCGTTGGCGATATAGCGCGGAGATGGCGTGACCTCCGCAACGACGCCTTGCCCATCGTGAAGCGTCCAGACCCTCTCCGACGACGATGCCATAATCCCATCGAGCCCGTTCGCTTCCTCGGGTCGAGAAGGCATGCCGTTCTTCCGAATATAGTCGAGCGAGGCGACGAGCCAGGCGGGGTCGTAATCGATGCGACGTTGCACGAGTTCGGTATCCGGCAACGGGGCGAAGTGGTTGCGGATGGCGATGTCGAAACCTTCCTGCACGATGTCCACGAACCTGTCGGAGACGTCGAGCATGATGCGGACCTTCGGATAGCTCGCTGCGAGACGCGGGAGGATCGGCGCTAGACGGAACTGGGCGATCGGCAGCGATGCCGTGATCCGCACCGTTCCGCTCGGTTCCGCAAGGCGACCCTTGATCACATGCTCGGCCGCCTCCGCTTCGATCAGCATGGCGGCGGCATGACGATGAAAATCTCGGCCGATCTCGGTCACGGTGAAGCTGCGCGAGGTCCGCTGGACCAGACGCACGCCAATCGCCTTTTCCAGCTCGGAGAGCCGCTTGCTGAGAGTGGACTTGGGGATGCCCAGGGCACGCCCCGCCGCAGCGAAGCCGCCATGATCAACTACTTGAACGAAAACGAGGAGGTCGTTGAGATTCAGCATCCGGAGCTCTCATCGTTCCTAAATGTGGACGATAGGTCTACAGATAACCCACTACTGCTTCTGCGTCCAATATTGCATCTCTTTGTAGCCGCCGCCGTGGGGCGGGGCTGCAATTCGGAACGTAGAAGGACGCACGTACATGGCCAATATCTCGATCCTCGGCCTCGGGGCTATGGGGCAGGCGCTGACCGCCCGATTTCTTTCGCAGGGCCACACGGTCACGGTCTGGAACCGCACGCCCGGCAAGGCCGCATCACTGCTTGCCAAAGGCGCGCGCGAGGTGAAGTCCGCCGCCGACGCGACCGCCGCAAGTGACGTCACCGTGATGTGCGTGCTGGACTATGCCGCGTCGGATTCGGTGATCGATGATGCGGCATCGGCGCTCTCCGGGCGTTCGCTGGTCAATCTGACCAACGGCACGCCGGCACAGGCGCGCGCCACGGCCGAGCGGATTGCCAAGCTGGGCGCCGCCTATCTCGACGGCGGCATCATGGCGACGCCTCCGATGATCGGCGGCGAACATGCGCTTATCCTCTACAGCGGCTCCAAAGCGGCCTTCGATGCGCACGCCCGAACGCTCGAGGCGCTTGGCGCCGCGAACTATCTCGGCGGGGATGCCGGGCTGGCGTCGCTGCACGACTTGGCCCTTCTTAGCGGCATGTATGGCCTTTTCGCCGGCTTCTTCCACGCTACCGCGCTCGTAGATTCCGAAGGCATTGGCGCGGGCGCTTTCCTCAAGCTCCTTGGCCCATGGATGACCGCGATGATGGGCGAGCTGCCGGGATATGCGGAGAAGATCGACAGCGGCAGGCATGGCGTGAATGTGGTGTCGAACCTCGGGATGCAGGCCGCCTCACTGGACAACATCCTCACAGCTACCCGGGAGCAGGGCGTCGCCACCGATCTGCTCGACCCCATGCTGGACCTGTTCCGCAAACGGGTGGGAGGCGGATTCGGAGATGAGGATATTTCAGGTGTTTTCGAGCTGATCCGGCGAAAGAGCGGGAAAGGCGGGTGAAGCCGTCGTGGATGGCGCCATATCCCTCGCCGCTGCCGACATTCTCGGCCTCCCGGGGAGGCGGTGCACCAGCGTCCAAAATGAACCCAGCTTCGGGGTTCGCTGCCCGCCGGCAAGCGGTTCGTCATCCTCTCCTCGCGCGGCGATGCGGGATACACTCCCGGCGGTCGGCTGGAATTCGAGTTTTGCACGGGATGATGGCTGGAACACTCGGTCAGGCTCCGCTTGATCCGGACGACTTCCCTGCGTCCTCAATGACGTCGTAGTGGCATACACGCGGATCGAAGGAGAGCAGCTCGGCGACAGCGCCCGGTTCGACGACCGCCTTTTCGACATCTGACCCGGCAAATCTGCCGATGGCCTCCATCGATTGCCACCGGGTCTGCACCTGAAATTCGATTTCGGCATCAACTTTGCGCACGCTCAACTGCGCTCCGAGAAATCCGGCCGTCTGGAGCAATGCCGGAAGGACACTGGTTCTGAAGTGGTTGGGATAACCGTGCGGATTGGACGCCGCGGCGCGAGCGCGCCATTGACGAATAACCATCTTGCTCTCCTCGATGCGTTGCCGCCAAGCAGCGGCATGTGGACCTCAAATATCTAATGCACAACTCTGGCCGCGCTGAGCCAGGCTGGGCAACCACGTCGGCGACGTCAGCCAGCGTATCGTCGTCGACGCGGGGCAACTACAACTCGATTCGCTGTCGGCCCAAGGCGTCGCGGAACTCGATCGGGCCGGGGCGCGCGCTGCTGAGCAGTTCTGGTTTCGTAGACGCGTCTAAGCATCGGCACAGCCTACATATTGACTTGTATGATGCAACCCATATGGCCCGTCGCAGGCTGTGCCGCCTCGCGTTTGCGCATCTGGTAGGGGAGCCGCGACGGCGGCTCCCCAATTCCTCATACCCCGACGTGCACCGGCGCAGGGGCCGGCGTTCTGTCCCGCGAAAGAAGGAGCAGCGCAAGCGTTGCACCGGTGGCGGCGATGATCACACAGGCCCAAAAGCCCGCCGCATACCCTGCGGTCAGTGCTGCGGGGGTATCCGACGTCCCCGAGACAGCGACGGTGGCGGTGATAGCTACCCCCAGAGCAGCGCCAATCTGGAACATCGCGCTGTTTATCCCGGACGCGAGGCCTGCGTCGGCTTCCTTGACCTTCGAGAGAGCTGCAACGGAACCGGCAACGGCAGCCATTCCGATACCAGGCCCGAAGGCGATCAAGCCCGGAAGCAGATGCGCGAGGTAGGTGCCTTCGGGAACAATGAAGGTGAAGAGTGCGCACCCAGCGCCCATCAAGAGCATGGCGATCACGGCAATCGCACGCGCCCCGGCCCGACCGATCCATTTACCCGTCAGTGTTGAGGAGACGATCGACAGGATTGCATAGATCATCGTGCCAAGGCCAACGACAAGCGGCGAGTAACCCAGGACCTTCTGGGCATAAAGCGACACCAAAAGTGCCATGCCGAATACGAGCGCCCCGGCGAAGAGCATGGTCAGGTTCCCGCCGACAAATGAGCGAGACCGAAAGATGGCAAGGGGAACAAGCGGGTTATTCACCCGCCTTTCGATCAGCACGAATGCGCCGAGCAGTCCGAGCGTTGCACCCAACAGGCCCAGGGTTTGCGGATGGGCCCAGCCAACGCTGGGAACCTCGGTGATCGCCAGTACGAATGCCACGAGCGCCGCGGTAATCGTCACGGCGCCGCCGAGATCGAAGCCACCGCGGCTGCCGATAGCACGGCTCTCGCGCAGCGTGAACGGGCTGAGCCCCAGGATCATGGCGCAGATGGGGACATTAATGAAGAACACCCAGCGCCAACCGAGCCAATCGGCAAGCGGTCCACCCACCAGCAGCGCGGCGGTGGCCCCGCCGGCTCCCATCGCGGACCATAGCCCCAGGGCTCGATTCCGTTCATTTCCCTCGAAGGTTGTCATGAGGATCGATAGGGCGCTGGGGGTCAATACGGCAGCGGCAATTCCTTGAACAACCCGGGCACCGATGAGAAATCCTGGATTGCCGGAAAGCCCGCACGCCAGCGAGGCGACAAGGAAAGCAGCTGTGCTCGCCATGAACAGGCGCCGCCGACCCAACAGATCCGATACTCGACCCCCGAGAAGAAGAAGCCCGCCCAGAGCCAGCATGTAGGCGCTCATCACCCACTGCACCGCGGATGGGGTGAAACCGAGTTGTGCCTCGATCGAGGGTAAGGCGAGGAGGACGATCTGTCCGTCAAGGCAAACCATAAAGAAGGCTACGCAAAGTACCGCCAATGCAATCCAGCGTCGTGGATCGGGTGCGGCGGAAAAATTCTTGGATGGGATATCCGGCGGCGCCGGCGAATTCGGGCACATCAGCATCGATCCCGGCGGTGACCTTTGCCGGTGCGGCAATCGCGGATGCCTGGAGCTCTATGCCAGCTTTGCCCGGCCGCTCGAGCAGATTTCGCGCATCGTGCGGCGGCCGGTCACGATGGACGACGTGATCATGATGGCCGAGCAGGGCGACGTAAGGGCGCTGCGGATGATCGAGGGACACCGCCGAGTTCGCCGGCCCGTGGGCTCGGCTTGATCGGTTCGGTGCTCAATCCGCCGCTCATTATCATCGGCGGCCGCATGGCCTTGGCGGGCGACATTCTCCTGGCGCCACTGATCGCGTCATATGAACGCCACACGCTCATCAAGTCCCGCGATGTGGCGCCCGCGCTGCGCACGCGGATAATCGTTGGCAAGCACACGGAGAACGATGCATTGCTCGGCGCGGTCGGCCTCGTGCTGCGCCACAACAGCCGACTGCGATGATCCGGCTTCGCATCGATCGGTGCTTTGAGACTCGTTGTTTCACATCGGTGCGCACCCGCAACACGGCCAAGTCCCTCCGGCCGTTGGACTGGTTCACTCTGGCGCGTTAGAGCGTGGCTGATGATGAGCGTGCCGAGAGGTGTTATAAGGGTCGCGTGCGTTTATGGTGTTAACGGGCAAGCTTGGGAGCGGTTGTCAATGCCATATTGCTGCAGCAGGCCAAGCCCCACCCCTCGTCCGGCCGAGAAAACTGCAAGATGAAGCAGAGCGGAGTTGTCTTGCCGCACGGTGGTGGGCGGGTGGTGCCGGCTCTCGGGATCGACGTCCATGTGTGGCGGGTCGCCCTCGATGCTCCCCTTTCGCAGTCGGACCTGGCCGTGCTCAATCCAGCTGAATTGACCAGGGGCGGCCGGTTTGTTTTCGAGCAGGATCAGCGGCGCCATCTGGCAGCTCATGCCGGCTTACGCGGGGTGCTGTCCATTTACACCGGTCGGGCGCCGGGAGAGCTCGATCTGCGGCAGACCCCGCAGGGAAAGCCGTTCCTTGCTGACGGGCGCCTCTCCTTCAATCTTTCGCATTCGGGGGAGCTTGCCCTTGTGGCCGTGGCTGCCGCCGGGCAAGTCGGCGTGGATGTCGAACGCGTCGCCTCGAGGAGCGGGGAGATGTCCATTGCCCGTTCTCTGTTCGCGCCTGGCGAGATCGCACAACTTGAGTCGCTGGCGCCAGAGGCCCGCCGCCTCATGTTCTGCCGGCTTTGGACTTGTCGCGAAGCCGCGCTCAAGGCTGTCGGCGTCGGCCTCTCCGGAGAGGGACTCGAGATAGGGATGGACGGGAGCGGCGAAGCCTATATCCTCTCGCCGCCGCTGGAATTGGTTGAACCCCTCAGGCTCATTGAGTTCCGCCCAAGCGGGCACCACGTGGCCGCTGTCGCCTGGAGTGCACGCGGTCCTCAGGCCGTCGCACGCCGCTTCGATTTCGACTTGGGATTGCCTTGACGCTCCGGAACCGGATCTCGGTGACCCCTGTTGTTGGCGACGAGGATCGAGCGGACGGGTCCTCTTCAAAAGCAATCAGATCGGCTTAATAACTAGTCAAATTAGCCTAAAAAGTAGTCAGATCGGCTTAAATGACACATTTTGCGACAAAAATGCTAGGCTGGTGAATTTTGCTCTTGGACCTTCCGTTGGGACATGCACTTAAATACGCCGTGACTTAAATGCGCCGGGGGTTGGGCAATCCACGGTGTATACTAGGCGGGGGTCTGGGCATGAACATTCATCGTGGGGGCGATGCCCCTCAGCAGGTCATTGAGTCAACACAGCCAATCGCAGTTATCGGGATTGGCTGTCGGTTCCCCGGAGGGATCCAGGACGCGGACTCGTATTGGAACTTTCTCCTGGAGAAGAACTGCGGCATCGTCGATATCCCGGCAGATCGCTGGAATGTCGATGCTTTCTATGATCCGGAGCCCGATGCCCGGGGAAAGATGCGGACGCGCTGGGGTGGTTTTCTTGCCAGCGACGTTTTCGGCTTCGACCCGAGTTTCTTCGACATGTCGCCCCGCGAGGTGACAACGATGGACCCGCAGCAGCGCCTGGCGTTGCAAGTGGCCTTCGAGGCCGTGCAGGATTCCGATCTCACATTGGCCGATCTGCGCCGTGGACGCACCGGCGTGTTCATCGGCATCTCGACCAACGATTTCGCGCAGAACCTGCGCCGCGGACGTGTTGGCGGCGGCGACATCTTTGCCGGCACCGGTTCGGCGTTCTCGATCGCGGCCAACCGAATATCCCACCGTTTCGATCTGAAGGGGCCGAGTATCGCCGTCGACACGGCGTGCTCGTCGGCGCTCGTTGCCATCGACCAGGCAGTGCGCCACCTGAGCACCGGCACCTGTGAAACGGCGCTCGCCGGCGGCGTCAACTGCATGCTCGATCCAGGGCCGTTCATCGCATTCTCCAGCGCCAACATGCTCTCGCCGACCGGCGGTATCTACACCTTCGACGAAAGGGCGGACGGGTTCGTGCGCGGCGAAGGCTGCGGGTTCGTGTTGCTGAAGCTTCTCGACCGGGCAATTGCCGACGGCGACCGGATCTATGGCGTGATCCGTCATTCGATGGTCAATCAGGACGGGTATACGCCGACCCTGACGTCTCCGAGCGGGGAAGCACAGCAAGCGATGCTGGAGGCGCTGGTGGAAGGCGCCTCCATCGATCCGGCCGATGTCGACTATGTCGAGGCCCATGGAACCGGCACGCCGGTCGGCGATCCAATCGAGGCGGCTGCTATCGGCCGCGTATTCGGTGTGAATTCACGCCCAAAACCGGCCTATGTCGGATCGTTCAAGCCCAATCTCGGCCACCTCGAATCGGCGTCCGGCATTGCGGGTTTCATCAAGACGGTGCTGACGGCGGGAAAGGGCATCGTGCTGCCGAACCGGAATTTCGAGCGCCCGAATCCGAGCATTCCGTTCGACGCGCTCAACATCGCTGTGGCAACGAAGCCGACGCCGATCGACCACTACGGCCGGCCGATCCTGGCCGTCGTCAACTCCTTCGGCTTTGGCGGTACCAATGCCTCCATCGCCGTGGAAGGATGGCGGGGGTTGTCCGCCAACGCCAACCGTGCGCCAAGGCCGGTGATAGCCGGCCATCCGATAGCCGTCCCGATCTCGGCCGGCAGCACGGCGGGACTGGAACTGTGGGCCGGCCGTCTAGCCGATGCGCTGGAGCAGGGAGGCTCCCTTGCGGAGACGCCGGTCGAAGACATCACCGCCCATTTGAGCAGCGCGCGCGATAACTTCGCCCAACGGGCTGCGCTCATCGTCGAGCCGGAGCGCGCCACGCTCCAGACCCAACTGCGCGCATTGGCTAAGGGAGCCATCGAGCAAAGCGCGGAAGGGCCAACCATCATCACCGGCAGGGCATCCAACCGTCGGCTCGCCATCGCCTTCTCGGGCCAGGGCGGCCAGTGGTGGGCCATGGCGCGCCGCCTGTTGAAGGAAGACCGTGCGTTTCGCCGAACCGCCGAGATGTTCGACGAAGTGCTGCGTCCGATGGTCGGCTGGTCGACCGTCGAGGAGATGCTGCGGGACGAGAAAAAGACCCGCATCAACGATGCCGACGTCACCCAGGCATCCATCTTCACTACGCAGATATCCCTCTACGAACGCTGGATAAAGGCCGGCGTACGGCCTGAGCTTCTGATCGGCCACAGCTTCGGCGAGGTCGCGGCCACTTACGTTTCAGGTATCATCGATATCGAGACGGCGGCTCGCATCATCGCCAAACGCGGCCTCATACCGCTGAAGAGCGAGCGGCGCGGTGCAATGGCCACGATAGGGCTGACGGTTCAGCAACTCGAACCTTTGCTCCCCGGTGACGAAAGCGTCGTCATTGCCGCCTACAACGGCCCGATCGCGCAAACGATTTCCGGCATGGAGGACGCGGTGCTTGGCGTACTGGCCAAGGTCGCGGAAGCCTATCCCGATGCGACGGCCCGCCGGATGACCATGGATTTCGGATGGCACAGCGCGCATCTGGAAGACTGCAAGGAATGGTTCCTCGGCGAACTGGGTCCGGTCGGCTGGAAAGAAGGCCGTCTGCCGATCATCTCGACCGTCACCGGCATATTCGAGACGAAATTCGACGCCGACTACTGGTGGGCCAATTTGCGCCAACCCGTCAGCTTTACCAAGGCATTGGATTTCACCCTCGATTTCGGCATCAATACTTTCCTGGAAATCGGTCCGCACCGCACGCTAACGCCGCTCATCCGAGGCATCTCGCAGGAGCGCGGCGCAGACGCCGCCGCGGTGAACTCGCTCGATCGCAAAACTGACGATTTCTGGACGCTGGCGCGGGCCGAGGGCAGCCTGCATGTTGCCGGCGTCGAATTCGACCGGCCGAAATCGTCGAGTGGCCACGTGGCCGTTCCCAAGTTACCCTGGAACAACCAGCGCCTGCTGAATACATCCGAGGAAACCAAGAGCTTCCTGTTCGAGGCACCCCGGCACGCACTGCTTGGATGGCGCGACTTCACCGCGGGGCCGTCCTGGACGAACGAAATCACGCTTAGAGGCTTCAAATTCCTGGCTGACCATCGCGTCAGCGGCGATTGCCTGTTCCCGGCCGTCGGTTACATCGAAATCATGGGGGCCGCGCTGCGCGACCATTTCGGATCTGACTCCGTGGAACTGCGTGATTTCAAACTGTACGAAGCGCTTTCCATCGCAGAGGACGACGTCATATTGTTTACGACGACGTTCGATCCGGTCGGTAGCAGGCTGCGCATCTCCACGCTCCATCGGGGTTCGGACGACGGCTGGAGGACTCGTGCCGAAGCTTATGGCTTCAGCCACAAATATGAACTTGCACCAGCTCCCGCCGACCTCCTGCTGGATCGCCCGAACCTTGTCGAAAAGACGGAATTCTACCGTCTCGCCGAACGGCACGGGCTTGAATACGGTCCCTATTTCCAGTCGGTGAACGCACTCGACATTGTCGGCGACCGCCTAGTTGCCAGGCTGTCGAGCAAGGACCCCAACTTGTCGAAGCAGTATTTCGCCTTCCCCGGATTGCTCGACGCGGTGCTCCAGGCCGGCATCGGCCTGGCTTCGCATCGAGACGGCGTGTGGGTTCCAGGTGAATCGCTGCCGCCGGCTAATGAAGACAAGGCCCAGTATCAGTTGCGCCTGCCAACCGGCGCGCGCAAGATCCTGCTGGGCGCTCCGATGACGCCCGAGGTGATCGTCGACATCCAGCCGGGTCTCGACCCGTACTCAATGCGGTTCAGCGTATTCTCGCCGGAAGGGCAGCCGCTCATCGTTCTCGACAACCTTCAGACAAAGGCGCTGGGCAAGGTCAGGGGCAGCAGGGCCAAGCAGGGTGCCGGCTCGGGCTCCAGTGTTTTTGAGGAGCATTTCGAGAAGCAGGAAGCCAAACCCGCAGCGCCCTCATTGCGTTGCGCCCACTGGTTGGTGGTGGGTGATGGAACGCAGCGCCTCGAAACGACATTGGCTGAGTTGGTTAGCCGTGGAGCGACGGTCGAGGTCGCAAACCTGGCGCCGTTCCTGAACCTCGATGCGGATGAAGCGCTCGCCACGATCCGGGCATTCATGACCAAATCGGGTGGGAAAGGCGGCATCCTGTTCAGCGCCGCCGCCCCCGAAAAACTCGACGACAAAGCAGGCGGGGACGAGCTTCTCGCCAGGATCACGCCTATCGTCCACCAATTAATCACGCTTGGAAAAGTCATCGACCGGCTGCACAGTTCGTCCGAACCGCGGCCCGAACTGGTTGTCGTCACGTCCGGCAGCCGGCTTGTGCAAGGTGACCAGCCGATGAGCCTTTCAGGCCTGAGTGAGAGCGCCTTAATCGGCATTGCTCGCACAATGGCAAACGAGTTCAAAGGTTTGGGCATCCGTCTTATCGATGCGGATCCCACATCGCTGCACTCGGGGGTGAGCATTTCAGGTGCCGTGCTGGAGGAAACCGCAGAGACGGAATTCGTCCTGCGCGGCGCCGAACGCTACGTCCCGCGGTTGGAGCAGCTGGCTTTGCACGAAGTGGCGCCGTTGCGGCGGACGCTGGAGACGGCGCGGGATTCTTCCAACTTCGCCGTCACCATGACGGGGCCTGGTACCATCGACAACATCGTACTGCGCGAAATCGCTGATCCCGAATTGGCTTCGGACGAGGTCATGGTCGAGGTCGCCGCGGTCGGACTGAACTTCCGCGACATTATGGCGGCCACCAGCATCTTGCCGGACGAGTTGGAGAGTGACGAGGCATATTGGCGCAATCTCGGGCTGGAGTTCGCCGGCACCGTCCGCAGGGTCGGCGAACGGGTGACCAACCTCAAGCCCGGCGATCGCATCATGGGTATGGGCAAGGGCTACCTCAGGCGCTTCGCCAAGCTCCGGGCGGATCTCGCCATGCGCGTACCCGACGGCATCGATCTGATCGAGGCCGCGACCCTCCCGACAGCGTTCCTTACCGCTCACTACGCACTCAAACATATCGGCCGATTGGCACAGGACGAAATCGCGCTGATCCATCTGGCTTCGGGTGGTGTCGGCCTCGCCGCCATCCAGGTCGCGCATGATGTGGGGGCTCGAGTCTTCGGCACTGCAGGTAGCGACACAAAACGCGCCTTCCTGAAGAAATGGGGCGTGGACGAGGTCATGAATTCGCGCGCTCTCGATTTCGCCGACGAGGTGCGGTCCCTGACGCGTGGCCGCGGCGTGGACGTGGTGCTGAACGCGCTGTCTGGCAACGGCATCGACAAGAGCCTGGAGTGCCTGGCGCCCTTCGGCCGGATGGTCGAAATCGGCAAGCGCGATCTCGCCGACGACAAGCCGATCGGGCTTCGCTCGCTTTATCGCAACAACGCCTATTCGGTCATCGACCTCTCGACGCTCCCCGTGGAGAGGGAGAGCCTCTTCAGGCAATTGCTGGCGGAGGTCGAGGCAAAGGTTGCCGCCGGCGTCTACAAGCCGCTGGAGGCGACTCGCTTCCCGGCATCGCGCACGGCGGAAGCCATGCGCATGCTTTCGCGAGCGCTGCACATCGGCAAGGTGATCGTCACTTTCGACGAACCTTCCGTGGACATCGAACTTGACCTCGGCGCACAGTTCGCCGTCTCCGCTCGGGCCTCCTACCTCGTCACGGGTGGGCTCAAAGGCTTTGGCGTTGCGATCGCCGATTGGCTCAGTCAGAAAGGCGCGGGGACTATCATCCTTGCCAATCGAAGCGGTGTTCCAGATGCCGAAGCGGCTGTGGCTATCGAGATCATGGAGCAACGCGGCACGCGCATCGTTCGCGCGGCGCTGGACGTGACCGATGCTACCGCCGTTGCCAGGCTGATCGGCGAATATGCTGGGGGTGACGCTCCTCTGCGCGGCATCGTGCATGGCGCCGCGGTGATCGAGGACGCTTTCGTCTCGCAGCTCGATGCAGGCAAGATCGACCGCGTGCTGAGGCCGAAGATAGCCGGCGGGTGGAACTTGCATGTCGCCGTAGTCGAACACGATATCCCACTGGATTTCTTCGTGAATTTCTCTTCGATCGCGCAGGTTATCGGTTCGTCTGGGCAGGCCAACTACACAGCGGCCAACTCTGTTTTGAACGCAATCGCTACGTACCGCAGGGGTCGCAACCTGGCCGGCTCGTCGACCGCTTGGGGCATGATCGCCGGCAGTGGATTCGTTGCCAGGTCGGAAGCAATGACCAACTATCTCGATAGTGTCGGCATCAAGCCGGTTCAGGATTCTGAAGCGGCGGCGGCCCTGTCCTATCTCGTGCGCGCCAGATCGGAGAATCTCGGCTTTGCCAATATCGACTGGGCTGCGATCGCGCGCACGAACCCCGGCGCAGCGACGAATCCGAGGATTTCGCCGCTGCTTGGAGACAGAACCGGAGGGCGCTCTCGCATTCAGGCCGAGCTTGCAGCCGCGCCACGCGAGGCGTGGGACGACCTGCTCGCCGACATGATCCGGCGCGAAGTGGCGAAAGTCCTCAAGGTCGAGGCAAGCGCCTTGGCGGATGACCGCAAGCTCAGTGAGCTAGGTCTCGACTCCCTCTCATCATTCGAGCTGAAAAACCGCGTCGAGGCTCAGGTCGAAGTCGACATCCCTGTCGCCAAGTTCCTGCAAGCGCCGACGATCGCGGGACTGTCGCGCCTCGTCGCTTCCGCTTTCGAGGCGAAGCTGAAGGCGTCCGCCTTGCAGGTCCTGGCCGCACAATCGAGTTCCGATGGCGTTACAGCGCAGGAAGCCTTCCGGCCTCTGGGCCGCCAGGTCGATGCGATGATGCTGGATGGACGGCCGATGTCGTCGGCCGTCGCAAAGGCCGACAATCAGATCCTGGTCGAGACGAGTATTGAGCCCGGCGTGTCGCTGGCTGCGCTTGCGACAAGATTGGCGCGACTGGTCGAGAGACACGATGCGCTCCGGATGACGGGTGCGATATCGGCGTCCGGCGCCGTAGAGATCGGCTTCGAGGCTCAACCTGTTGTTGAAGTGCTTTCGCCGGGCGGTCGTTTGGGCGATGTGGCACTGCCTGGTCCGCTATGGCGGATCGGCGCGTGGCAGCGGCAGGATGGCGGTCACGACCTGCAAATCCGGGCTCATCGCGCGGCTGCCGACATGTTGTCGGTTCACCTTTTGCTCGCGCAGCTTGTGCAAGACGAAGCGGAAGCGGTCGAAGCAGCGCCTAGTTTTGCCGACTATGCGCGCGCAGTTCATCCAGTGCCCGGATCGAGCGAGTATCGTCGCGATTTCGCCTACTGGAAGGAGATCCTTCACCACGCGCCTGCGATCACACCGATCCCCGGCCGCAGTCGTGCCTCGTCTCCCGCCGGTATGGGAACGAACAGGGGCCGTGTCGGGTTGCTGGAAATTACGCTTCCCGCAGCAGCATTCGCGTCGAGATCGGAGTTGCCGTCCGCGCGCTTTCTGACCGCCTATGCCAAGGCCTTGGCAAACCGCCTCTCGCTCCAATCAATCGTCGTCGACCGCTGGTATAGCGAGCGCGGGGAGGGAGCACCAAGCGGATTGATAGGCCCCTTGGATGGGTCCTATCCGATTGTCCTGCGAGCCATGAATGAACTCGGTTACGATCTGCTGAGGAAGGTCGAGCGTGCCGACGCAAACGGCCACGCGCATCGGTCAATGGATACGTCGTCCCTGGAACTGGCGCTCGAAGAGGATCTGCGCATCCGCCATGTTTCGCTGCGCCAATTCGGCTTCGCTTTTCTCGACGGCAGCCAAGTTACGGCGCTCGCCGCCTTGGACCATCCTCTCGATGCGATCCCCGCATCCGCGCACGAGATTCAATTGTCCGCAGCGGCAAGCGACGCCGGTGTTGTCTGCCGGCTGAGCGTGGATCTCGACGTCGTCGAAGAAGCAACAGCGCGGTTGCTACTCGATCAGTTTCTGGACGAGCTTTCCTCCGAGTTCGAAACGTCAGGCCGCCTGCTGCCCACCGCAACGGGCTGGAGGCTGCGCGAGTGGTCTGGTCAGCCGAGTGGAAGCCAGGACGTCGAGCGCTCGCCGCTCGACGGCGTGCCCAACGTCGAAAGAGAGATTGCTGTGACCAGCACACAACTGGGGTTACTGCGTTTCCAGGAACATCCAGACGCGACTTCGCATGCGCGTGCCGCATTCATTGTAAGCAAGGAGTTCAAGATCCGGCCGCAGATGGACGCCGATCGTCTCAGACGAGCGATCGAAACGGTCATGGCGCGCCACGAGGTGATGCGTACCCGGTTCTTCCGCAAGGGGGCTAGATACGGCGCGTATCTGGAAAGGACGCCGACCGATTTCTTCAGGGTCGAGCAAGTCGCCGACGAGGCCGAAGCGATGGAGCGCGCAACCGAACTCGCGCAGGAAGGCATAGATATCGAGGCGCCGATGTTCCGTGTCACGATCATCCGGTTCGGCTCCGAGAGCGACCTTATCGTCGCCAAGGCACATCATCTCGTCGTTGACGGCTATTCCCTCGGCCTCATCGTCGAGGAGACAGTCAAGGCTTATCTCGGGCTGCCTCTTGATCCGGTGGAAATGAGTATCGACCGGTTCATCCGGGATTTCGACCATGTCGGAAAACCCGGTTCGTTCGAGCGGCGCGACGCATTCCTGCGCAAGGTATTCGTCGAGCCCTTGCCGCAGGTTCCCAATCTCGGGCGCAAGGCGAAAGGCTGGCGGACGAATGTCAATCTGATCGATTGCAGCCTCAGCGAGGACGTGACGCTCTCGATAGCCAGCGACCAGCAGGATGCGCTGCGCAAGCGTGCCAGGGCAGCCGGCACGACGGAAACGGCCATGATCATCGCGGCCTTTGCGCAGACCATCGGGGCGCGCGGCGGCGTGGACGACATGGTGATGCAGGTTCCAGCAGCCTTGCGCCACGACCGGCGGCTGGAGAACTATGTCAATTTCGTCGCCTCGGACGTGCCCGTGCGCGTGCGGCTGTCGCGGTTCGAGACGATCGAAGCGTTAGCCGGTTCGCTCGGAGAAGGGATCGAAGAGGCTATCCATTTCGCGCCCTTCATGGATTCGAACTACTTCGGAGACGTGCATGACGATGTCGTGGCCAAGGGGTCCTATACCTCCCTCTTCGTCGCCGGCACCCAAACAGTCGACAGATGGACACGCGCCACGCAGTCGGCCCCGCTTCAAAGGGCCCATGCCAGTGGCGAGCTTGATCTCGGCATGTTCAAAGTGACGCCCCTGCCTGACATGCGACGAGAAAAACCACGTACCAGCGAGATGGATCTGCGTACCTTTCCGACCGCGAACGGTCTCGGTCTGACCTTGATATTCGACCAATTAGGCTATGACCATGCGGAAGCAGAAGATATCCTAAGGGAAGTCATCGAACGGCTGTTGGCCGGGCAACCGGCGGTCGACGCCGCCGAGCAGGCGGCGATATAGCGATGCGTCGATCCAGGATCAGCGGGGCCGGTGGAAGCCGGTGCAGGTAAAGATACGTGATTCGCTTCATCTTAATTTTGTTTGCCGTTCTGGCGGCAGTCGGGCTCTTTTCTGGTTGGTATATCTGGCCTGCTCAGGTGGAGTCCTATGTCGCCCAGCGAAGGCTGATCGCGCGTGAAATCGCCGGACCCGGCCTCCTTGGTGCAACCAACCAGGTCATCGTGACGGCACGGATCCAGGCATTCCTGGCCGACGTTCGCGTCGACCGGAATGACGAGGTGAAGACCGGCGATATCCTCGCCACGCTAAACGCGACTGAAATCGAGTATCAGCTTGCCGCCGCGGTCGCCAACGACCGGGCTGCGGCGGAGAGCGTGCGCGAGGCCGAATTGGAGCGTGACCGGCTGGCTATCGCCGCCCGTACTGCAAAGGCAGATCTGGATCGCAGGAAGAGCCTGCTCGCCAGCAAATCGATTTCTCAGGCCGAGTTCGACCTCTTCGAAGGTACCCAGAAGCAAGCCGAGGCCGCATTGGCGCGAGCGACCGCTAGCATCGAGCGCGCAAAGGCCCAGGTCGCGGCCGCCTCCGCCGAGGTCGAGCAGATACGAAGCCGTTTCGGCGAAACCTCCATACGCTCGCCTGTCAACGGGGTGGTGGTTTCCCGCAGCCGCACGGTGGGGGACCTGCTTTCTCCGGGCGTCGAACTGATGCAGATTGTCGACCCGACGTCATTGCTGGTCATGGCACGCTTCGACGAATCCGCAATGGGGTCGCTTCGGCCGGGGCAAGTAGCCAAAGTCACCTTCTCATCGGATCCGCAACGACCCTACGCTGCTTCCATTGCGCGGATCGGCCGGCAGGTCGATCAAGAGACCCGCGAGTTTACGGTCGATCTTAAATTGCGTGAGGTGCCGGCGAACTGGGCTGTGGGTCAGCGTGCAAGCGTCACCATCCAAGCGGAATCGCCGTCACCAGGCATTGCGGTGCCACAGCGGTTCCTGGCGAGAAACCAGGGACGGGTGGGTCTATGGATTGCACATGACGGGCGGGCCTATTGGGCTCCTGTTTCACTGGGCTACTCCAGCGGCACCGATATTGAGATCACGCGCGGCCTAAAGGTAGGTGATGTCGTGCTCAGTCCGACAGGCCGCTTCCAGTACCAGGCGGTTAACCTCCAGGCATTGGGCAGGTGAATCTCGCGGTCAAAGATATCAGGCATAACCTGCTGAGGTTCATCCTGACCGTTTTCGGCGTCGGCCTGCTGATGGCGGCGACGATCGGCATGCTGGGCATGTATCGCGGCATCGTCTACGAAGCCTTGATCGTGATCGACGGCATTGGTGCCGACCTCTGGGTCGTCGAAGGGGGAAAGTCCGGACCGTTCGCCGAATCTTCCGCCGTTCCGGCCAATCTCGATCGCCGCGTGGCCGGTGTGGCCGGTGTGGCGGCAACGCGGCGGTTCATCCAATACAACCAGCAGTTCGAAATTGACGGGCTTCCGCTGCGCATGTCGGTCACTGGTGTGGACTATCCAAGCGACAGTGGCAGCTGGATACCGTTGATCGCCGGCCGGTACTTCCAATCAAATCGCTATGAGGCCATCGCCGACAAGACTCTCGGCCTGGTTGTGGGTGACGAGATCCGGCTTGGACGAGATAGCTATACGATTGTCGGCGTGTCGACCGGGCAGGTCGACATGGGTGGCGACGGATTGTTGTTCGTCACCATCCCGGACGCGCAGGTCATCAACCAACTGCTGCCCAGCGAGGCGATCCTCCTCAACCGTGCGGCCAAGGGCAAGACGCGCATGGGTCTCGGCGACGAGACCGGAAGTGTCGCTGCCGTCATCGTCGAAACTCTCCCGGGCGCGGACAAGGAGGTCGTGCGTGACTCGATCAAACGCTGGGGCGACGTCGAGGTCCTCACGCAGCAGGACCAGGAAACGCTTCTACTGGACGGCCGCCTCGGCAAGCTCCGCGTCCAGATCCTGGCTTTCACGACGATGACGCTGCTGATCTGCTGCGCCGTCATAGCACTGACCATCTATACGATGACGATCGAGAAGGTCGCGCAGATAGCACTTCTGAAGCTGATCGGCGCGCGTGACCGGGTGATCATCGGCATGATTGCGCAGCAGGCGGGGTTGATCGGCTTTTGCAGCCTCGTTCTGGCCATAGCCATCTCGTTTACGATCTATCCGAGGTTTCCAAGAACTGTGCTGATCACCGAATCCGATCTTGGCGTGTTGTCGTTCGTGCTGATGGCACTCAGCCTTGCGGCCAGCTGGTTTGCGATTCGTCGCGCGCTCGCGGTCCGTGCCCAGGAAGTGTTGGCCTGATGTCGAAGCGCCGCCTCGCCACGCTGGAGGTTCGGAACGCCAGCAAGGTCTACCAGAGCGGGGGCTCGCCGGTCACCGCGCTGGCGGCAGGTTCGCTGACCTTGAGCCCCGGCAGCGTTACCGGCATCGTCGGGCCCAGCGGCTCCGGCAAGACGACGCTGCTGATGATCGCCGGTCTGCTGGAGACACCGACCACGGGAGAGGTCCTGTTCGACGGCAAGGTGATTTCGCGTCCCGGTGCGAAGCTCAACGAGCTACGAGCCTTCAGGCGGAGCCATCTTGGGTTTGTGTTCCAGAAAGCGAACTTGATCCCCTTTCTCACGGCCGCCGAAAACATTGCCATCGCCATGCAGGTCAACGATGTCGGTCGCCAGCAGGCGCAGGCGCGAGCCAGCCGGCTTCTCGCCGCATTGGGCATTGAACATCGCGGCTCCAATTATCCTTCCCAACTTTCCGGCGGCGAGCAGCAGCGCGTTTCAATCGCCAGGGCCTTGGCAAACGATCCCACCGTTATTCTGGCCGATGAACCTACCGCCGCACTGGATGGTACACGGGCGGAGATGGTGATGAAGGTTTTCAGGCATCTGGCGGACAGCCGCAATGTCGCGATCTGCGTTGTGACTCACGATACGCGCTGGAAAACTTATTTCGATTCGATGCTCGAGCTCGAGGATGGGCGGGAACGAGCGCCGTCTCCCTTTGGCTTGATGGCTGAACGGCATTAATCAACGGGCGGCGTGGGCCAAGGCGCGGTACAGAGCCGGCTTCAATGATCCGGCTTCGCTTCGGGTGGTGCTTTGATTCTACGAACTGCTCGCCGAAGCGGCGGAACTGATGTTTGCCTAAGCGATACGCACCGTGCGCTGCCTCGGCTTGATCGCGGTGGCGAGCAGCAGGCCGGCGACGATGAAGGCGGCGCCGGCGAGATCGTAGTCGTGCAAGCTTTCGCCAAGGAACAGATAAGCGAGCACGGCGACGAAGGCGGTCTGCAGATAGAGCAGCATGCTGGCGCGCCCGGCGCCAAGCGTCTCGACGCTGCGGTTGTAGAGATAGTACATCAGAGCGCCGCCCGGGCCGGCAACATAGGCGAGGGCCAGAAGGCCGTTCGCATGCAGCGCCGAACGATCCCCGGAAAACAGTTCCCAGAGATAGAGAGGCAGTGCGGCCAGCGCGCCGGCTCCCAGCAGCAGGACCACCATCGGCAGAAGCTCAATGCCGAATTTCGCGCGACGCAGCAGCACGGTGTAGAGGCCCCAGCAAAGCGCGCTGCCGACGATCCACAACTCGCCGGGATTGAACCGTAGCTGCATCAGCGCGGCAAGGTCGCCGCGCGCCACGATCACCACCATCCCAGCCAGAGCGACCAGCGCTCCAAGCGCTTTCCAGACACCGAGGGGCTCGCCAAGCACGAAGCGGGCAAGCACCATGGTCATGATCGGCGACAGCGCCATGATGATGCCGGCGGTTGTCGCGTTGGTGTAGTTGAGGCCCGTGTAGATCATGCCCTGACACAAGGTCAGCCCGATGGCGCCGATGACCAGCACCTCGATCACCCGGGATTGGATCAGCACGAGCATCGCCCCGTGATGACGATGGACGATAGGCAGCAGGATCGCGCAGGCGAGCGTCAGCCGCCAGAAGCAGAGCGCCCAAGGCGGCATCTCGGGGGCAACCCACTTGGCGGCAATATAGACGCCGGCGGACAGGAGCCAGCAGAGCGTCGCGAGGGAATAGGCGAGCGGAAGTGATGCGCCGGGTGTCGCCTTAGCTACATTTGGCTGTGCTATCGGCAGTGATTGGATATCCGTCTCCTCCCATCGCAGACTTTAGCAGATTTGCAGCGTCTTGCTAAGCAGCAACAACAGCTGTTTCACCGGCTGGTGCAATCGGTGGGTCATTGTGGGTCCCGCCGTTCACGGTCTCGTTCCATTCGAACGCATGTTGGCCCATGAGCAACTCGATACCGAAAAGCGCAAGCCGTATCGATGTCGCGCGATACGAATCTGAGATTCATATTGCGCGACAGATATTCGCGCGGTTGCCACAATCTTCTCGCGCCATATTTCTGCCGAGAGCAGATCTGTCGCGAATTCCTGGCCCTCGGATCACGAGCGCCGCTGTTTTTTTCGAAGCAATTGGAAGAATAAGCCACTGACTTCCGTTTGCACAAAGAGCGCGACACATATCCATGCGGAGGACGTCCGATGCATGCCGGCTTCCGAGGGAGCGTACTCGTAGCGGTGTTGGGCGCCGTCATGGCAAGCTGCGCCGGCATCCCGGCGCAAAAAACCGGGGCAATAACCGGCTATGGCCCCAACCCCACTTTACCGAAACCAAGACCGACGCTGATCCCGACTGTTAACATCGCCGAGGCGAAAGGCTGGCAGAAAGGAGGTATGCCGACCCCGGCGAAGGGGCTGACAGTGAACGCCTTCGCCACCGGCCTCGACCATCCGCGCTGGCTGCATGTGCTTCCGAACGGCGACGTTCTGGTTGCTGAAACCAATGCCCCTGCCAAGCATGACGAAGGCTTCAGTCTTAGAAAGGTCTTCATGGACCTGGCTATGAAGCGGGCTGGCGCCGCGACCAAAAGCGCCAATCGCATCACGCTGCTGCGCGACACCGATGGCGACGGCATTGCGGATGTGGGCACGACGTTCGCGGAAGGCCTCAATTCGCCCTTCGGCATGACGCTGTCCAAAGGCAAGCTCTTTGTCGCGAACACCGATGCGCTCGTCGCTTTCCCCTACTCCAATGGCCAGACCCGAGTCAGCACGTCGCCGGAAAAGATCATCGACTTGCCGGCCGGGGACCTCAACCATCATTGGACCAAGGACGTGATCGCAAGTCCGGATGGACGCAAGCTCTATGTCACCGTTGGTTCCAACAGCAACGTTGGAGAAAACGGCATAGCCGCGGAGAAGAACCGCGCCACTGTCCTTGAAGTGGATCGGTCGACCCGCCGCACGCGGGTCTTCGCCTCGGGCCTGCGCAACCCGAACGGGCTCTCCTGGAATCCTGAAACTGGCGAGCTTTGGGTCGCCGTGAACGAGCGTGACGAGATCGGCGACGATCTCGTGCCGGATTACATGACCTCGGTTCGTGACGGCGCTTTCTACGGCTGGCCCTACAGCTACTACGGACAGAACGTCGACGAACGCGCTAAGCCGCAGCGCCCCGATCTCGTGGCGACGGCGGTCAAGCCCGATTACGCCCTGGGCTCTCATACCGCCTCGCTGGGACTGACCTTCTCCAAAGGCGCCCGGCTCGGTCCGACCTACGGCAACGGCGCCTTCGTCGGCCAGCACGGCTCGTGGAATAGAAGCGTGCACAGCGGCTACAAGGTGATCTTCGTGCCGTTCCATGGCGGCAAACCGAGCGGTCCTCCGAAAGATGTGCTCACTGGCTTCATCGGGCGTAATGGCGAGGCGATGGGCCGTCCGGTCGGCGTTGCTATCGATCAGACTGGCGCACTGCTCGTCGCCGACGACGTCGGTAACGTCATCTGGCGGGTCCGCCGGGCGAATGGCCGTTGAGCGCAGGTGCCTTTCTGATTCCGACCTCACCAGCCTTCGGCTACAGCGCCACGCCCGATATGGCTGCATTCGGCTACGATCTCGATGCATATGGCAGGCTGAGCGACCCGAGACATAGGTGACATTTTGTACCGGACACATGGGTAACACTTTTGGCTTTTGGCCGGAGGCATTTGGCTCGTCAGCTTCATGCACTATGATCTGGGATATCTCGACCTGGAACAGAGGACGTTGCAGACCATCGGCAATCCGTTCGGCACGAGATTGTCACCCATGTCTTAGGTACAAACTGTTACCCATGTCTCCGGGCTGGACAAATATCTGAATTTGGTAGCGGGAGACCGCTACATCGCAATACCCACTATCGAAGACGCGTCTTCCATTTTCGCCGGCATGCGGCGTAGCTGCAAACTACGAATCTGGGGTCAGGAGTTCGAATCTCTCCGGGCGCGCCAACATTTCAATGACTTAGAAGGACATCGCAGACTAGAGAGAGAAATTAGTCTGCGATTTAGTCTGCGGAGTTCATCGTCTTTCTCTGGTCTCGACATGTGAACGACGGAGAGTTCCTAGCCAAGGGTCCAGTCGCTAGGCTGATGCGCTCACCTCTCGACGTGAACGGTGCGCTGAGGCTTCTAACCAGGATTACACCTGCCGTAGCAGTAGGGAAGCTGAACGTCCGAAGTTGGCGCAATCGCGCAGTTCCCGAAACGAAAAGTCTGACCCGCAGACGACGAACGTCTGCCGCGACGTCAACGTCGGCTTTGCGGGGGCCTCGCCCTACGCCGGAATCCGTTTCGGCAACAAGGCACGAGCCCGGGATCCCAAACAACAACTGCAGAGGAGAGCGCTTTGATCCGGCGTTGCGTACAGGATCGAATGACGCAACGGATCGACAGCCGCACACTTGTGCCAGGAAGCGGATCGCCAGATTTGGCTCGAGAGCAGGCATTTCGGACTTTTGGGATAAGTCCGGTTCGGGGCATAGTTCATGCCGATGCTCGCGGGGCGCTTGAAGGTCTGGCTCTGACCTTCCGAGCCACGGAGCCGCAACTCCACTTTCGGCTACAGAACTGCTGGCCAACTCCAAGTTCAGATTCTGCCCAAAATGAGCGCCGCCAAGGAGAAGATGACTTTCGCCGATCTGGAGCCGCTGATCTGTGACGCGGACAACGTGGCCGACGTCTTGCTGACCATGCTGGAGGTCTTTTCCACAGTACCTGACGGGAATTTCGTTCTGACCCAAGCGAGGGGGAGCGCCTTTTCTTCATTGCCACCATTGCAGAGCAGATGACGCGGAAGGTTAAGAACGCCTATTACGAAACCCTCGGGGGCGCCGCGTCATGACCGCGCCTTCAGATGACCTCGACGACCTGCAATTCGATACTGGGAACCTGCACCACTTGCCCGAAGTGCTCTATGGCCAGACCATGGAACAGGAGTTCGAGCGCGACGGGAAGAGGGTCGCTTTGGCGGACCAAATAAGCGCGCTGGCCATGATCGCCCGCGACCTCGCCGAACGTCTGAACGAAGCGGCTGGAGCGTGTATCGACAACGCGATGGCCGACGCCAAGGCCAGAAAGGCGGCATCATGAGCGCCGTCCCGACCGTCGAACCGGTCTGCGTCTCTGACACGTTCGTCACTGGTGCCGGCCCACTCCAATTTATGGGCGACAATCTCAGGCTGACGCTGCATGTCCTGCAGCGCTCGACTTATGACGGCGGCACAGAAAATGCCGTGGTGTCAAAGATTGTTGGAAGTCGCACCGATATGCTGAAAATCGCCGCCGCCATTCTCAGTGCTTGCAACTCCCGGTCAACGCCAGCGGACAGAGCGGTGGAAAACTTCATGGAGTTCCTTGAAGGGCCCGCTGGGCGCCACTGAACCGGCACCCAGACGGAACTGCTAAGCCCGCCGCCTCACGGTGGCGGGCTTTTTCCTTGCGTGTTCCTGTCGCTTTTGTCACTCCCCGCCTGCAGCAGCGTATTTTTTCGCCACTAAATCTCCGTCCTTAAGCTTCTTAACGGTAGTGGTAACATACCCGCTCTTTAGATCCGGCTTTGATCCATCATAGTGGACAGACCAAAGGTCATATATCCTTTTTCCAGAACGCCAAAATTTGTTGCAGTCCCTGTAGATTTTTGGATCACCCTTTGGCTTATTCTTGGCGCACATCTCATTACCACTTACGCTCCAAGTGCCCTTAAAAGTTGCCGTTACCTTAGGTTTGCCAAAGATTCCTTTGGTTGTGCCGTCAGATGCATAGTAAATGCTAGAGACGTCATAAATACCGGTCTTGCCTGAATATATCGCCTTGACCTCGGCTGCGGTTAATTCGACCGCGTCCTTCGGCAGCTTGCCGGCCCATGCGGACGCACACACAAAACTAGTCAAAGCGCCGCCTAACAGAAAAATTGCAAATGCACGCATAAAGACCTCCGTCTCTTTGCCCAAGCAATGACTAATTTAGCATTTCCTAAGAGGAGAATCGAGGCAGGAAATCGCCGACGTGAGGCACTTGCGCTGGCACACCCCGCTGCGCTGCGGCGCCTGCGGGTCGGGCATGTCGGTCAAGGACAGGATGGGTCGCCTGACGCGCATCATGTGCACGCGCGCCAAGGAATCGCGCTCATGCACCAATGTCAGGCCCTATGCGCTCGATCATATCGAAGCGACGGTCATCGACGGGTTGCGCGCCAGGTTGAACGACAAGGCGCTGATCGACCACTATGTCGCTGCCTACAATGACGAGCATCAAAAGCTCTATTCGGGGCAGGGCGCCTCGCGAAAAGGCCGCCCAGCGGCTCGACGCCGCCAGGCGCGAATACGACCGCGTGCTGAACGCCTATGTCAAAGGCATGATTGCGGAAGCCGAAGCCGAGCAGCGCTTGCCAGTGCTACGCGAGGAGCGCCAGCACCTTGAGGCCGAGCTCGCCGTGCTGCCGCAGCCGCCGAAGGTCGTGACGCTGAAGCCGGCGCTTGTCGCCCGCTACATCCGCGATCTGGAAGCGCTCGCCGCCGCGATCGGAGAGAATGGCTTCGTCTCGGAAGAAGCCAAGAAGATCGTCCGCGACGTCGTGTCGACCGTGACAGTCTACCCGCCGAAGGCAGGCGAGCAGCCGTCGATCCTGATTGATGGATACCTGTCAAACATGGTCGACCAAGGCCTTGGCCACCTCGTCTCCGTTCGGGGGGAGCGATGGTAGCGGGAGAGCGCTACCGCCTTTCCCCAGACCCTATAATTTACCAGTTCAGGCTTCGTTGCTGCGGTTGAGTAGAGCCGTCTGCTGGGAATCAAATTCGGGGGTCAGCAGTCTAATCTCTTCGGTCGTGCCAGATATCTTAAACGAACCAAAATCCAGCGCTTTGGTCCGGTGTTGAAAGGCAGCTTCGCGCCTGATTTCGGTCATAGAGATCAGCTTCGCCGCGTCCTGAAAGCAGACATCGCAAGCGAGGACTCGGGAGGTCGCGGTTGTCGCGCAGATCGTGGCCGTTACCGCGCCGCCGATTTTCTGGAGTGATAAGCCGCGCCCGACGCGGCGAATTCGTAACCCTACTCGGCGGCCGTCTCCGATGGCGCCTCTGCCGGCCCCGAAGGCTCGGCCTCGGCACGGGGCTTGCGCCGTGAAAACAGCGACCTGAGCGTGACGTAGAACACCGGCGTCAGGAACAGGCCGACGAAGGTGACGCCGAGCATGCCGGAGAACACCGCGGTGCCCAGAGACTGGCGCATTTCTGCGCCCGGGCCCGTTGCGATCATCAGCGGCACGACGCCGAGGATGAACGAGAAAGCGGTCATCAGGATCGGCCGCAGCCTGAGCCGGCAGGCTTCGACGGCAGCCTCGGCGGCCGACAGGCCGCGTTCCTGCGCCTGGCGCGCGAATTCGACGATCAGGATCGCGTTCTTGGCGGCAAGCCCTATCAGCACGATGAGGCCGATCTGCACGAGGATGTTGTTGTCCAGCCCTCGGAAAGACACGCCGAGCAACGCCGCGAGCACGCCGAGCGGCACCACCAGCACAATGGCGAACGGCAGCACCCAGCTTTCATATTGCGCCGCCAGCGCCAGGAACACGAACAGCACCGACAGTCCGAAGATATAGACAGCGGCATTGCCGGTGTTGCGCTCCTGATAGGCGAGCTCGGTCCATTCATAGGAGGTACCGGCCGGCAGCGTCTTTGCCGTGATCCCTTCCATCAATGCCAGCGCGTCGCCCGTGGAAACGCCGGGCGCGGCGTTGCCCTGCAGCGGCACCGAGACGTACATGTTGTAGCGCTGGACCAGCGCCGGGCCGGTGACGTCGCGGATCTCGATCAACGTGCCGAGCGGAACCAGCGCGCCGGTCGCCGAGCGCACCTTCAGTTTCAAGATGTCGGCGCGATCGAGGCGGAACGCCTGGTCGGCCTGCGCCCGCACCTGGTAGACGCGCCCGAAAGCGTTGAAGTCGTTGACGTAGGCGGTGCCCAAATTGATCGACAGCGTCTCGAAGATGTTGGGGATCGGCACGTTCAGGATGCGCGCCTTGTCGCGATCGATCACCAGGAAGAATTGCGGGCTCGACGCGGAGAACGTGGTGAACACGCCCGTCAGCCCCGGCGTCTTGTTGGCCATGCCGGCGATTTCGTTGGCAAGCGCCAGGATCTGCCGCATGTCGGCGCTGTTGCGCTCCTGGATCTGCAGCTTGAAGCCGCCGGCATTGCCGACGCCGCGGATCGGCGGCGGCGGCAGTGCGATAATGAAGGCTTCCTTGATGCTTTGCAGGCTGCCGAACAGATTGCCGATGACCTGGGTCGCCGACTGGCCGGCTTTCAGTCGCTCGTCAAACGGCTTGAACCTGGCGAAGATCACGCCCGCGTTGCTGGCGTTGGTGAAGGTCGCGCCGGAGAAGCCGGCGAAGGCGACTGCGTAGTCGACGCCTGGCGTTTTCTGGATGATCTGCGACGCCTGCTGGATGACCGCATCGGTCCTCGACAGCGAGGCGCCGTCCGGCAACTGGACGACGACGATCGCATAGCCCTGGTCGAGCGACGGAATGAAACCGCGCGGCACCGCCTGCACCATGTAGACCGTGGCGTAGATGAGGGCCGCGAAAACGGTCAGCATGGCGGCGATCGTTATCCACGACCCGACTAGCACGCGGATGATGCTCGAATACCAGTGGGCGACCCTGTCGAAGCCGCGATTGAAGCCGTCGGCGAGCGCCCGTCCGAACCGCGCCAGGAAAAAGCGCGGCGGCGCCGCCGCAGCGTGATGCGGCTTGAACAGCAGTGCCGCCAGCGCCGGCGAAAGCGTCAGCGAATTGAATGCCGAGATCGCCGTCGACACCGCGATGGTGATCGCAAACTGCAGGTAGAACTGCCCAGAAATGCCGGGGATGAAGGCTGTCGGTACGAACACGGCTATCAGCACCAGCGAGATCGCGATGACCGCCGTTCCGACTTCGTCCATGGTCAGGTGCGACGCCGGATTGGGCGCCAGCCCTCTGGCGATATTGCGCTCGACGTTCTCGACCACGACGATCGCATCGTCGACGACGATGCCGATCGCCAGAACGAGGCCGAACAGCGTCAGCATGTTGAGCGAGAAGCCGGCGGCGTAAAGCACCGCCAGCGTGCCGATCAGCGACACGGGGATCGCCACGATCGGCACGATCGCCATGCGCCACGATTGCAGGAAGACGATGATGACGATGATGACCAGCAGCATCGCCTCGAGGATTGTCTTGTATACCTCCTGGATCGACTCGGCGACGAACTCGGTCGGATTGTAGACGATGTCGTAGCTCAACCCCTTCGGGAAGTCGCGGGAAAGCTCCTTCATCTTGTCCTGGATCTCCGCGGCTGCGGCGAGCGCATTGGTGCTCGGCCGCTGGAAGATGGCGAGCGCCACGGCCGGTTTGCCGTTGAGATAGGAGTTGGTGACGTAATCCTTGGCGCCGAGCTCGATGCGCGCCACGTCCTGCAGCGAGATCAGACGGCCGTCGTCGGTCGATTTGACGATCACGTATCGGAAGTCGCGTGCGTCGTTGAAGCGGCCTTGCGTGGTGACCGTGTACTGGAACGCCGTGCCGGTGCTGGTCGGCGGCGCGCCGATCGAGCCACCCGACACCTGGACGTTCTGGTCGCGCAGCGCCTGCACCACATCGCCCGAGGTCATCCCCAGGGCGGACAGTTTTTCCGGATCGAGCCAGATGCGCAGCGAATATTCGCGTTCGCCGAAGATGATGAGGTCGCCGACGCCGTCGAGTCTGAGCAGTATGTCGCGCACCCGCGAGCGGGCGTAGTTCGAGACGTAGAGCTGGTCGTAGGTATTGTCGGGCGACAGCAGGTGCACGACCATCATCAGGTCGGGCGAGGTCTTGGTGGTGGTGATGCCGAGGCGGCGGACTTCTTCGGGCAGGCGCGGCTCGGCGACCGACACGCGGTTCTGCACCAGCACCTGCGCCTGGTCGAGATCGGTGCCCAGCTTGAAGGTGATGGTCAGCGCCATCGCCCCGTCGCCCGATGAATAGGACGACATGTAGAGCATGCCCTCGACGCCGTTGATCTCCTGCTCGATCGGCGTTGCCACCGTCGCTGCGACCGTCTCGGCGTCGGCGCCCGGATACTGCGCGCGAACGACGATGGTCGGCGGCGCGATCTCGGGATATTGCGCGACCGGGAGCTGGGTATAAGCAATCCCGCCGAGGATCAGCAGGACGATCGAAACGACCGATGCGAAGATCGGACGGTCGACGAAGAAATGTGCGAACCTCATTGCTGCAACTCGGCGGTCTCGGCCTTGGGCGGCAACGTCACCATCTCGACCTTCACCTTGGTGCCGGGCCTGGCGTGCATCAGCCCGTTGACGATGATCGTCTCGTCGCCGGTCAGGCCCGCGCGGATCACCCGGTAGCCGTCGAGAAGCGGGCCGGTGCGCACAGGCTTGGCCGACACCATCCCGGCCTCATCCACCAGGAACACGATGCGGCGATCCTGATCGGCGCCGATCGCCTTGTCGGGCACCAGCACGCCGCTATGCGGCAGCGACCCCGGCACGTTGATGCGCCCAAACATGCCTGGCTGGAGAATGCCGTCGGCGTTGGGAAAACTTGCACGCACCCGCATGGTGCCGGTCGCGTTGTCGATCCGGTTCTCGGCAAAATCGAGCTTGCCTTTGAATACCGCCTCCGCGCGGTCGGCGACGCGAACCACCACCTCGAGCCCGCCGGCGCCTTCCTGCATGCTGCCGCCACGCTCCTTCGCGTCGCGGGCGTAGCTGAAATACAGGCGCTCATCGACGTCGAAATAGAAGTCGATCGGATCGCGCGTAACGATGGTCGTCAGCAAGGTGGAATCCGGCTGCACGAGGTTGCCGACCGACACCAGCCGGCGGTCGATGCGGCCGGACAAGGGCGCCTTGATCTCGGTGAATTCCATGTTCAGGCTGGCCGTCGTCAGCGCAGCCGTCGCGCCCTGCATCTGCGCCTGCGCCGAAAGGTATTCCCGCCGGCGGTCGTCGACCGTCGCGGTTGAGATATTGCCGGTCTTGGCGAGTTCGTCGGCGCGATCCAGCTGCATCTTGGAGAATTCGAGCAGACTCTTGGCGACGTCCACTTGCGATTTGGCGGCATCATAAGCCGCCTGGTACGGACGCTGGTCGATGGTGAAGAGCAGGTCGCCCTTGTTGACCAGTGCGCCGTCCTGGAAGCTGACCTTGTCCAGATAGCCGCTGACGCGCGAACGGATGGCGACCTGGTCGACGGCTTCGAAGCGCCCGACGAACTCGTCGTCCTCGACGATTTCACGGACCACCGGCTTGGCCGCCGTCACCACGGGAAGCTGCTGGTCCTGCGCAAACGCAGTGCTGCTGAAAGCCATGCCGAGCAGGAATGCCGTCGACATGGCGGCGCGGGCAAGCCAGCCGGCCGATCGACGGGGTCGCCCGCCCGCGTCGCGATGCAATTGCCCATTCTCTGGGGTGTCCATTTGCGTCCTCGCTCGCTGGACCGGAGGTCGGTTGATCCGCTTCTACGCTCAGGCTTCTCGTCGAGATCAGAGCACTGCAGTGTTGTGCATGGCAACATGATCATTTTCCATGTGGGCTGAAATGTCCACCCTGTGGCTGCCCCGCCACCGGCTAAAGTCAGTCGCGAATTAAGGGATTCAGGATTCCTTTGATGGACGGCTTATGATTCATATTGGTCGAAGGAGACCGATATGGGCATTACCACGCCGGCCGGATTCTAATGGACTGCAACACTTCGGCATCGAGCAGTGCGTTGACATATCCCTCCCGTTGCAGCCGTTGTTCCGTCTCGCTCGTTGAAGACGATACATCGACACAAAGAACCAGTTCGAGATCCACCGAGGAAACCTGCTCCGCCGTGGCCGACAGCGACGTTGTCAGGCTCACCGCCACAGCGAATAGCACGCCTCGTGCCCGTTCGGGTTTTCTCCGACCAGCGAAGCGTGGAATGAAGGACATCATCTCGGCGCGTCCATCCGGTTGGTCAACGGGAGGATGCTGCGGTGGCAATTGCACTCGGCGTCAGCCGCGAAACCGCGCGCACCCAGCTCAAAGAGGTATTCGCCAAAACCAACACATACCGTCAAGCGGAACTCGCCACGCTCGTCACCCGCCTTCGGCCACACGCATGATGACCGATTGGTAGGAGCGTATCACGGCCGGAAGCGTCAAGAGGCAGGTGCTGGCGCAAGGCGGCCAACGCGGCACCGCAGTTGTTTTCAGGCAATGGCAAGTAATGTCGTTGTGGCCAAGATGGGGCGCCAGCGGAATGGCACCTTCTGGCTAGTTGGTCCCGTCCGCTTCCGGCCCCAATTGCCCGTCAGCAAAGCGCCAAAAGCGAACCTTGGCTATCGGAAGCGCCCTCAAGCAATAGCGCCATGGTCATCCGGTGAGCAGGCAACGCCTGTTGCCATTGCGTTTGTGCCTCCCTCCACACCGGGGCTCTGTGGTCCGCGCGCATGACAAAACGGCACGCTCGTCCGTGCCAGTGTGCCAGCGATGTAAGCGCCAGCACCGGAGGCAGTCATGGACATTTACAGTCTCGTCGCAGCGAACCTTCATTCAGGGGTCCGTCCCGCGCTGAAGGATGCCAAGTCTGAAGACCGCTACTACTCGGATCAGGTCGCCTTGCCGCGATTGGGCCCCGGGCTGCTCGGGTCAATCGCCGTCTGCGCCTTGCTGATCCTTGTAGGCATGCCTCCGAGCTGAGGCCATGCCGCGAGAGATTGGCCGTGATATGCTGCCACGCGACGTTGCCGGAGAGCGGGTGATGGACAATAGCGAGGCCGATAAGGCCGCAGTCGTGGCGGTGATCCGCGCCGAGACCGAAGCCTGGCTGCAGCGGGATTTCGAGGCATTGGCGAGCCACTGGGTGCAGTCGCCGCAGACCCGGCGAATGGAGGCCTTTGCCTCACTCGGCGTTCGGGTCGACGAAGGCTGGGACGTTATCGCCGCCCGGCTCAAGAAGATCGTGGAGCGGTTCCCCGACAAGCACGCCTTCGAAGAGCGCGTGCGCTGGGAGAAGGTCAACATCGTCGTCGACGGAAACGTGGCCTGGATGACTTTCGACCAGATCGGCAGTGATACGGGCGAAGACCGCAAACGTCAGCTCCGGATTCTTCACCGGATCGGCGGCGACTGGAAGATCGGTTGCATGGTGATGATGGAGAGCAGCGTCGAGGAAGCGAATAGCCCGCTGATCGAGGTCGACGCAGACGCCCGAATACTCTGGACGAACCGGCCGGCACGCGAGCGGATAGCGGGCCACCCGGGCCTGGTCAACGCCGCCGGTCGCTTGCGTGCCCGGCGACACGAGCATGATCTGGAACTTCGCGACGCGGTGCGCCTGGCGTTCCGCGAGTTGCAGAGCCAGAGACCCCTGAACATATCGCCGAAACAGGCCTGGGCAGTGGCGCTTGGTGAGGACGCGGTGGGGGTGCCGCTGCATTGCTGGGTTCTGCTTGAGGACGGCAAGGTACTGGTGTCATTCGACGATGCCGCGACGATCGCGCGCCGGATCACTGGAGCGCAGGAAGTCTACGGACTCTCGCCGGCCCAGGTCAGGCTTGCCCGCCTGATTGTCGATGGTCACGATCTAGCGGCCGCCGCCGATCTGCTCGCAGTCAGCGTCAACACCCTGCGGACCCAGCTGCAGCGGATCTTCGACAAGACAGGAGTGCGCAGCCAGGCCGCATTGGTTCGTTCACTGCTTAGCGCTGAGGCGCCGAACAAGTAGCCCCGCCCCGCCCCAATGCCCTGCTCATGCCGCTCGCCCCCCGGGCGGGTGAAGGGAAGTGAACCCTCATCGTAAGCGTGAGAACTTGAGTGCACTGCCGGCATGAGTCTGCTTTTTGGGCCAGGAGCAGCCCTTCTGAACGGTCCGCTTCGCGCCAAGAAGCGGCCATCTAAGCTGACGATCAAACCCACATAGAGGATGGTCGTCATGTTTCGAGTAACACACCCGCCAAATTCGTCTTGCGCAATGCGCCCGATCTCGGCAATCACGCGCTCTCGATCAGGACGGAGCGTTACGTTGGAGTAGCTCGAATAGAGCTGCATCGTCCGATCTGGATCGAGTTCTATCTGCCAGGTGCTTGCCTGAACGTCGATCATGTCAAACGCTTGCGTCGCTTCTAAAGCGGCCAATGGCGCGACCTTATCAGCACCGAACTCAAGATTGGATGAGCCGCTGTTTGACGGGTTCACCGGACCATTAGAGAGAAGGACCTTCGTTGCTTCGTGGAATGGATCGTCGCGGTCAGGGTCGCCAAAAATGTTCCAGAATGGCGCCCACCACCCACCTACTCGAAGGGCATCAACGACCCTCTGCAGTGCGTCTGCTTCGTCGACCCAGTGAAACGCGGTTGCACTTGTCCCGAGGTCAAATGATGAACTCGCAAGCACAGCATCTTCAAAGGCGCTGTTGACGACGCGAAGTGCCGGTGATCCTGCCTTCTCTTTGAGAAAGCCTGCGAGGCGAGCATCCGGCCCTACGAAAATCTGATCATTTCGAAGACTTCGCCCGAGCTCGATGCGGAGCTTGAAGACCTCAAAATTGCCGAGACGCACCTCAGCATTGCGGTCGACACTTTCGCCCGCGAAGCCGAACGGATGAGAGACACCGAGGCGGAAGGCCGCGCCTTTGAGGATGCCAAGGCGATGACTGAAGCCAACGCCGCTTTCGCGAAGGCGCTAGGCACGCCGGTCGAATAATTCGCCACACTCATACCAAGGGGGGCGCCCGCGCGCGAGGGACACTGGCTAGTAGTTGACGCGAGCCCAGTCGATGTCGAAGCCCGCAACCTCTAGTTCCTTCGCCAGCTTCGGTTTCCAAGCGCCATGGTCGTCAAACGGTTCCCAGACGATCCCGACTGTGTCCGAGGGAAGTTCAACATCGCCTCGTTTCAACGCGCAAACCCGCTCACGACCCAATTGGCCTATGAAGAACCCCCATTCGAGAATTACGTTTTGACGCGCGCGATGCTTCGGAGGATGTCCGGCTGTCCCGCCAATAGCGTCGTCGGGCGTTAGTAGAAGGACGGCAAAACCCACTTTGCTGTTGGCTTCAAATTTCTCGATGATCGTTCGCCCGCGATTGGCCTGCTCGTGCAAAATGATGGGGTCGAAACCGATCCTTTCCAGAAAGCGGGCGACGGTTTCTTTTGCCGCCTCGTCGTGACCGTGGACGACGAATACCTTTCGTTGTGGAGCTGCTATGGCAGGCTTTGGTGCAGGCGTTAAACTCTCAGCTTGGACAAAGCCATCCGACGGAAAGGGAGATGGCAGCCAGGCACGCGGAGGCTTCGTCGGCCGCTGCCAGTTTGGCCGTGGCATGGCATTGGGAGGTGACGTTGACTGCGACAAGGCATTGGCGACTTTTTCGATCGCATCTTTATGATGAGCTTCTGCGTCTTTTTGAAGAGCCTCCTCGAACTTCACCCGCTCGGAAGATGTAACGTTCGGGATGTCACCAGGCAGCACGAAGCGTTTATTCTCTTCAACCGCCCGCTCTACAATCGCGTCCCAGAGATTTTGCTCTTCGGCGGTGTTGTCAGTGGGGTTTTCGATAGCGACTTGGCAAGCGAGTTTGCGCGTTCCTGTAGGCCCGATCCGCTGCCAGCATTCTTGTCGGAGAGGCCGAATTCGAGGAGCATCTGTTGAAATCCCGAGTGGCCAAGGGATTTGAGAATGCTCGAAGCGGCTAGAACCGTTCGTCGCGAGTATTTGCTTCCAGCCAATCAGTTAGCCTCCTGAGTCTTCGTCGGAACAGTACTCGACCCGAGTTCAAAGATCACCATCTAAGCCGCCTATGTCTGTGCAGGACGCGCGCGGACGACCCGGTGTAGCCGAAGGGCTGGGACGAGCTCGTCGCACGCCTACGGCCCTAGTTTTCGATCCTGGTAAAAATGCTTACGGGGTTCCCTCTCACTCCCATATGGAGCACCGGGAGCACAGTGGAGCACATTTGGATAACTGGATAACCGTAGAGCATAGGAAATTTTCAGTAAGTTTCTGATTTCGCTAACATAAAAAATTAAGCGCAACGTAAGTGTGCATTCGAGTTGACACCATACGTGCGAACTGTCATCGTTGAACTGCCTACATACGCCGATAGACCGTCGGTCAGACAGCAACTAAGTCATTGTAATTATTGGAAAATTTCTCTATGTTAGTGTTGTTCGATCAGCTCGGCCTCCACCCCCGAGTCAGAGAGCGACACAGACGGCTGCGGGGTCCAAACCCGCAGCCACTTATCTTGGAAGGCTAAAATGAACGTACCTAAACTCGGTGTCAAAAAAACGATTGAGATGAAGCAGGCTGAGCTTCGGAAAGAAGTCTTCGGCCCGATCAGTCAAGCGCACACTTGGTCGCGTAAAACTGCGAAGGGCTTCACCACTATTCCCCGAACCATGCCTTTGCTGGGCGCGATCATGGACGGTCTGTCGGGCAAGGGTAAGCCAGTTTCGACTACCTACCTGGAGCTCTGGTGTCGGAGCAATGACGAGGGATTTGTGACGCTCAGCAAGCAGGTCGAGACCGCTTATGCGTCCGGCTTCTCAGGAGAGCGAGCAGTATCGACGTGGAAGGAGCGCGTTCGGAAATTGGAAGAGTTGCAGTTTCTGATGACGAAGCCGGGGGTGTCGGGAAGCCTGCATTACGTCCAGCTTTGGAACCCATACCTAATAGTCAAGTTTCACAAAGCCCAATCTACACCTGGCTTTCGGCCGGAACTTTACAATGTGCTGTTTGAGCGAGTGCAGGACATCGGCGCGCGTGATCTCGACTAGTTCCCATTGCCGTTACCCCGGCAACGAAAATGAAAAACCCGCCATCTGGCGGGTTTGAATTATCCAGCTATTCCAGATACTTTTGGTAGCGGGAGAGCGCTACCGCCTTTCCCCCCCTCAGAGACCATGCGATATTGTCTACAGTGTCGGGCGTGATGAGCCTGTCTCGGTGCTGCAAAGACCCGTAGGGAACGGGAGAGTCTGACCCGAAAGCTATCCACAACCCGAACGGCAGCTTTGCGCCTATAAGTGGTCGTATCGCGAACTCGAGCCATTGCCTGAAAGCGGACATCCACCGGGAGTAATTCAAACTGCCTCGGGCTTCCTTTTCTCACGGGCCTTCGCGGAGCGCCTCTTCGCCGCAGCTGAAGGACTGCCTAGCCCAAGCTGCTCGAAGAACGCTCTATTCCTGACCTCGATCCCGCAGCATCTTGGCATAGGACATGACGCGTATTCGCGCCTTGTGCGGTATCGACCAACCGTAATACCCTTCACCATCGGGTGTACATGTAGCTTCATTGTCTCCGTGCCGCGGATTGCTCCTCCTCAATCCGACCGGAGGCGTGCGACCGCCAAGATCGATATGGACTTCGAAGTCAGCTATCGCGCAATGTTCTCGCTGATCGCTGAGGTGGATGTGTTTGGGCAAGTCCGCGGTGGCCAGCGCTTGGCCGATTCTATCGTTGCTGATGTCGGCGAGGTCAATCAATCCTCGACTTCGATGAGGTCACCGGGATCGTCAACCCGTCTCACGCCAAAGTCTGTGGGTGGCGCAGACGCGGCAGCGCCGGCTTGGTTAGGCCCAGCCTAAGCAGAATTATCGAAAATCATTATTTGTGCATCGCACACAGCGTGCTTTGCTCCATCCGCCGGCTGAAAGAGAACAAAAAGAACGTCAGGCGGCAGCCTTCGGCGATGCGTCCGAAGCGGGTTGTTTTGGCGCCGACAGCGCCTGACCTCAGAAAAGACAGGGGAACGTGATGACGACAATAATCTCGAAGTTTCGCCGCGCCGCACTGGCGGCCGGCATTGCCCTGAGTGCCCTTTCGGTGAGCCTCCACGCCGAAGCCGGCAGCTTGAAGCTGGGCATGACGACCTGGGTCGGATACGGCCCGCTCTTCCTTGCGCGTGACATGGGCTACTTCAAGGAAGGTGGGCTCGATGTCTCGCTCGAAATCATCGAGGAAGCCTCGCTGTACATGGCCGCCGTCGCCGCCGGCGAGCTCGACGGCAGCGCTTCCACCATAGACGAAATCATGAAGTACCGTTCGAAGGATGTCTGCTTCAAATCGGTCTATGCCCTGGACGACAGCCATGGCGGCGACGGCGTCCTGGCGCCGAGCGGGGTCAAGAGCATCGCCGACCTCAAGGGCATGGAGGTTGCGCTGAACGAAGGCTCGGTGTCCCAGTTCTGGTTCAACATCCTGCTCAAGCAGGCGGGTCTGAGCCAAGCCGACGTTAAGATCACCAACATGACGGCGGATGATGCCGCCGCTGCCTTCATGGCCGATCGCATTCCTGTTGCCGTCACCTGGGAACCGCACCTGACGCTGGCCAAGAAGGAAAACAAGGGGCAGGTGCTGATCGACTCCTCGAAGACACCCGGCTTGATCGTCGATGTGGTGGCGCTGAACTGCGACTACATCACCAAGAACCCTGGCGATGTCGAGGCGCTGGTGAAGGGGCTCTACAAGGCCAACGAGTTCATCAAGGAAAATCCTGCGAAGGCTTATGAAGTGATGGCCAAGGGCGTCGGCGGCTGGCTCAAGGATCCGAAGGACTTCGCCTCCTCCGCCGCGGGCGTGAACTTCTACGGCAAGGAGCGCAATGCGCAATTCTTCGCTGGTGGCGAGAGTGGTGAAGCCGGCAAGCTGATCAAGCTCGGCGGCGATGTCTGGGGCGGTTTCGGCAAGCTCAAGATGGACATCAAATTCGACGACCTCGTCGATCCGTCCTTTCTTGCGAAGTGATCTGGCCTTGTAAAGTGAGCTCGCTGGACCGCGGGCCGAGCCTCGCGCCTGCGGTCTATCCAGCCCAAAGGGTTTCCCTGTGACATTGGCACCGAATGCAACGTCTCCCATCAGCCATATCGTGACCACGAACGTGGATAAAAGTCAGCCCGGTCGATCCGCCTGGAAAGCTGTCACCACACCTTTTCAGGCCGTGTCGCGCCCTCTCTCCATCACGCTCAGCGTCCTGGTCTGGGGCGCGGTCATCGGCGGCTGGTTCGCCTTGACCTATTCCGGAGCGGTCAAGGAAATGTTCCTGCCGCGCCCCGAATCCGTATTGTTCACCACCATCAATATGGCGCTTGACGGGTCCTTGTGGGAGCACGTGCTCGCCAGCGTCCAGGTGGTGCTGATCGGCTTCGTCATTTCGAGCATCGTCGCGGTGCCGCTCGGATTGACCATGGGCACCTACCGCATCGTCCAGGCCGCGCTCGACCCGCTCGTCAATTTCATCCGCTATCTGCCGGTGACGTCCTTCGTGCCGCTGTTCATCCTGTGGATCGGCATCGGCATCGAGCAGCGTGTGGCCGTCATCATCTTCGGCATCTTCTTCCAGCAGCTGGTGATGATCGCCGACAGCGCCCGCAGCGTTCAGCGCGACCTCGTCAATGCGGCTTACACGCTTGGCACGAAACGCGGCGACACGGTCTTCCATATCGTCTTTCCGGCCACGCTTCCGAACGTGCTCGACGTGCTGCGCGTCACCATGGGCTGGGCCTGGACCTACCTCGTCGTTGCCGAACTCGTCGCCGCGCGCAGCGGACTTGGCTACATCTCGCTCAAGGCAATGCGCGGTTTCCAGGTCGACGTGATCTTCATGGCCATCGCCATGATCGGCATCCTTGGTCTTTGCACCGACCAATTGTTCCGGGGCATCCGCCGCCTCGTCGCTCCCTGGGCCAATTGAGGAGTACGCCGACATGGACGCCCTGACACTCGCGACGAAACCAAAGAGCGCCGACATCGGCGTCGACAATGTGGTCCTGCGCTATGGCAAGGGCGACAACGCCGTGCTGGCGCTGGACGGCATCTCCTTCCATGTCGTGCCCAATGAGTTCTGCGTGATCGTCGGTCCATCCGGCTGCGGCAAGTCGAGCCTGCTCTATCTCGTCGCCGGCCTCGAGGAGCGTACCGGCGGCATGATCTCGGTCGGCGGCAAGCCGGCTACCGAGCCGGGTCCGGATCGCGGCATGGTGTTTCAGGCCTATACGCTGTTCCCTTGGCTCACCGTGGCGCAGAACGTCGAATACGGTCCGAAGCGGAAGAGCATGCCGGCGGCCGAGCGCAGGGCCATCGTCGAGCATTTTCTCCAAGAGGTCGGCCTGGCGAAATTCGCCAACCATTATCCCTCGCAACTGTCGGGCGGCATGAAGCAGCGCGTGGCGATTGCGCGTGCGCTCGCCAACGATCCGCAGGTGCTGCTGATGGACGAACCCTTCGGAGCGCTCGACAGCCAGACCCGCCACTCAATGCAGAAGCTTTTGCTGAGGATCTGGGACCATTCCAAGAAAACGGTCCTGTTCGTCACCCATGACATTGACGAGGCGATCCTGCTGGCGGACCGGGTGCTCGTCATGTCCGGCCGGCCCGGCCAGATCAAGAAGGAAATCCGCGTCGGCCTCCCGCGTCCGCGCAGCATGGATCTGGTCATGGAGCCGAACTTCATCGGCATGAAGCGGGAAATCCTCGAGCTCTTGAAGAACGACGAAGACGACGAGCATTAGAAGGCATGAGCATAGCGACCGCGGAATTCGACTATATCGTCATTGGCGCGGGCTCGGCCGGTTGTGTCCTGGCCAACCGGCTGAGCGCCAACCCCGCCAACCGCGTCTGCCTGATCGAGGCCGGCGGCAGCGACGACCGCACAAGGGTGCGCGTGCCGGCCGGCATCCTCTCGCTCTACGGCAATCCGACTTTCGACTACGGCTACAAGGGCGTGCCGCAGCCGCTGCTCAACAACCGCCGCATACCGGTCAACCGCGGCAAGCTTCTCGGCGGATCGAGCTCGATCAATTCGATGGTCTACATTCGCGGCGCCGCGCAGGACTACGATGAGTGGGCAGCCCTTGGCTGCGCGGGGTGGTCTTATACCGATGTGCTGCCGGTGTTCAAGAGACTGGAGCGGAACCTCCTGTCGCAGAACCCGGACTATCACGGCTTCGACGGCGAACTGCTGGTCGACAATCCGCGTGATCCCAACGCCGTATCCAGCCTGTGGGTAGAGGCGGGCCGGGACGTGGGCCTGCCCGAAAACCGCGACTTCAACGCCGATGGTCAACTCGGCCTCGGCATCTACAATGTGACCCAGAACAAGGGGGAACGGTGCTCGGCCTATACCGCCTTCGTCCGGCCGGTTCTTGGCCGCCCGAACCTCCAGGTCCTGTCAGGCGTCGAAGTGCTTGATCTGGCAGTCGAAAGCGGGCGCGTCACCGGCGTCAATGTGATCAAGGACTGGGCAGCCCAGCGGCTGACATGTCGCGCCGAAGTGGTGCTGAGCGCGGGCGCGATCGGATCGCCGCGCATCCTGCTTGCTTCCGGCATCGGCCCGGCCGAGGAGCTGAAGGCGGCGGGGGTGGAGCCGGTGATGAACGTGCCCGGGGTCGGAAAGAATTTGCGCGACCATGTCGACGGCATGATCACGATGCGATCGAACAGCACCAGGACGCTCGGCCTGTCGCTCGCCAATCTGCCGGCAATGCTGGCCGCACCCTTCCAGTATTTCGTCCGGCGCAAGGGCATGCTGACGACCAACTATGTCGAGGCCGGCGGCTTCGCCAAAACCAGATATGCCGGCGATATTCCCGATGTCCAATTCCACTTTGTTCCGGGCTACCGCAGCCATCGCGGCCGGCTTGTCGAATATGGCCATGGCTATGCCGTGCACACCTGCGTGCTCAGACCCGGAAGCGTCGGCGAAATCACGCTCGAGCGCGACGGCACCCGCCGCAACGTTCTGATCGATCACCGCTTCTTCAGCGACGGGCAGGATGCTTTGACTCTGGTCGAGGGCATCAAGCTGGCGCGCTCGATCCTGGCCTCGCCGGTCTTTGCCGATATTCGCGGACCGGAAATCCTGCCGGGACCCGAGGTCGTCACCGACGACGAAATCCTCGCCTATCTGCGTGCCGAAGCGCTGACCGTCTATCACCCGATCGGCACGGCGAAGATGGGCACCGATACCATGGCGGTGGTCGATCCCGCCTGTCTCAAGGTGCGCGGCTTCGACAATCTGCGCGTGGCCGACGCTTCGGTCATGCCGACGCTGATCGGCGGCAACACCAATGCGCCATCCATGATGATCGGCGAAAAAGCGGCCAGGGCGATATTGTCGTAGCATTCCCCGGGGGGCATGGCGGCTCGCCAAACTCCGGATTGCACGCGAGGCGGAACGATCGGCGGGGGCGTTTCCTTCCAGCGTGCGGTTTCAGCGAGCGCTTGCATTGTAGGGCGCGCGAAGCGTGACCTGCCTGCGGCCCATCCCGTTGAACCCGACCGAGACCTCAGCGGCCCTGCCAATCTCGGCGGCATGGTGCGTCAATATCCGAAGCGTCTCTGACGCGTCTTCCTCGGTCAGTTTGCTCTTTGCGCCGCGCAGCCCCTGGCCACGGCGAAATTCGGCGGGGCTGCAGCCGAAGCGGGCTCTGAACTTGTTGTAGAAGACCGCCGGGTTGCCGAAACTGTTGCGCTCCATGATCACGCTGATGGTATGGTCGGTGATGCGAAGTTCATGCGCGGCGGTGTCCAGCCGCTGGTTCTGGCAATAGTCGCGATAGCCTATCCCCAGATGACGTTTGAACAGGCGCGAAAGGTGGCTGAGCGTCAGACCTTCGGCAGCCGCGATCTCGCTCAGGGATTGATTGTCCTGCTGTTCCCCGACCGTGTCCATGATCTTGAGTATTCGACTACGGCTGGCGGAACGGAGCTGAGCCGCGCCCCCATCCGGCTCTTCCCAGGGGGTCGCGCGGTAGACGAAACAGGCGAGGAGATTGGCGATTGTGTCTCGAACCATCATCTCCTCGGGATGCCCGGCCTGGTCGAGGACCAGCCGCGCCATCAGCGCCTTCATAGGAGCGATCCTGTTCATGAAAGAACGGCCGTGCAGGAAGGTGCGGCACAGATAATGCCGGGACGAAAAGCCGGGCAAACCCAGCCGCTCGAAATATGCGGCGTCGAGATGCACACCGCAGATCAGCGCATCGCGTGAGACCGACGTGGAGTTGTGCGGCACGTCCGAATTGATGACGATCACGTCGTCCTGGTTCATCTCGCAGACCTGTCCATCAACCACCAGTCGAAACCGGCCGCGCAGCACAAGAAGTATCTCCATCTCGCGATGCCAGTGATACGGAACGTCTATGGCGCCGTGGACGAAGGCCCAAAAGTGCCGTGTCGCCGTGGGGGCATGGCTTTCAAAGCCGGCATCCTGTTTGCCGCGCACCTCGCCGGGCCGCAAATAGGCGATGTTCATCTCTCGTCCTCCGTGAAGGCATCGCTCAATAAGCATCAAAAACTGTCGTACTTCCAGCACAAGTTTCGCGGCTAGATTTGCGCCCCGCCGGATGTCATCAAATCGTCGTCCTGAAAGAGATCGGACGCCTTGGTGCTGCCAGGCAATTCGCGGGCGGCGAGCCAGTGGCGCATGGCAAATCGGATGAAATGTGCATGAGCTGGAATGTTTCCGACAGGCAAATCAATGCCCTCGTTGCGGAAATGACCGTCGAAGAGAAGGTTGCTGCGGTCAGTGGTCACGGCTTGTGGCGCACCGCGACCAATTATCGCCTCAACATCCCCGAATTGCTGATGACGGACGGCACCTATGGGGTGCGCTATTCGATCGACCAGATCGACGGCATGCAGGATGGCGACGGGCAACTCGCCGCGTTCCTCGGTGTCGTCAACACTGATCTTTCGACGGGTGTCGAAAACGCATTCGGTTCCACCCGTCCGGCAACCTGCTTTCCGAACGGCTCCTCACTGGCGTGTTCGTGGGACGTTGGTCTGGCCTATGATCTCGGTCAAGCGCTGGCTGCCGAATGTCAGGCTTTCGGCGTCAACATTCTGCTCGGTCCCGGCATCAACATCCGCCGCACGCCACTTGCCGGCCGAAGCTACGAGTACTATTCGGAAGATCCGGCGTTGAGCGGCGAGATTGCCGCGGCCGTCATCAACGGTTTGCAGCAGAATGGCGTCGGTGCCTCGCTGAAGCACTTCGCCTGCAACAATTCGGAAGTCCAGCGCACGACAATGAGCTCTGTCGTCGATGAGCGCGCTCTGCGCGAGATTTATCTCGCGGGGTTCGAGCGGGCCATCCGCAAGGGCAATCCCTGGACGGTGATGAGCTCCTACAACCGGCTGAACGACGTCCAGGCGGCGGAGAACCATTGGCTGCTGACCGAGGTGCTGCGCGACGAGTGGGGCTACGACGGCGTTGTCGTTTCCGACTGGCACGGGATCAAGGATCGCCCCGCCTCGATGAATGCCGGCAACGATCTCGACATGCCGGAAAGCGGCGCGCGCAAGCAGGAATTGATCGACGCGGTCAAGGACGGCCGGGTGCCGATGGCAGCGCTCGACCGGTCCTGCCTACGTATCCTCAAGCTCGTTCGTACTGCGCGCAACGCCATCAGGCCGAACGCCGAGGCCGACCTCAAGAAGCATCACGCGCTCTCGCGGCGCATGGCGGCGGAATCGATCGTGCTTCTGAAAAACGAGAACGCGATCCTGCCCCTCGATGCGGCGAAGGCAGGCAAGATCGCCGTGGTCGGGGCTGCCGCAGCCGAACCGGTCATCCAGGGTTCCGGCTGCGCGACGACACGTCCGACCGAAGTGGATATTCCGCTGGATGAGATCCGCAAGCTTGCGCCCGGTGCCGCGGTCAGCGTCCATGCCGTAACCGATTTCGAAGCTGGCAGCACATCCGAACAATCGGCTCTCGCGGCCGTCGATGCGGCCGATGTGGTGCTGTTCTTCGGCAATACCGAGGTCGGCTACGACGGCGAGGGCTCCGACCGCACCCATCTCAATCTTCACGCCGGACAGGACGAGCTGATCGAGCGTCTCGGCAACCGCAATGGCAAGATCGTCGTCATCCTGTTTGCTCCAGATGCGGTCGTCATGCCGTGGATCGACAGCGTTCAGGCTGCGGTTGCTGCCTTCTTCGGCGGGCAGGGCATGGGCAAGGCCATTGCCGATGTCCTGTTCGGCAGGCAGAACCCCTGCGGCAAGCTGACGGTGACATTCCCGGTCCAGATGGAGGACATCCCCGGCTATCTCAGCTATCCGGGCGAGAATGGCCGCCATGTCTACAGCGAAGGCATTCATGTCGGCTACCGCCACTACGACAGGCGCAAGCTTGCCCCGCTGTTTCCATTCGGCTTCGGGCTCAGCTATTCGACGTTCACCTATTCCGACATCTCCACCAGCACCGACCGCATCGATGGTTCGGGCACGATCCGCATAGCGTTCGACATCACGAACACCGGCAGTGTCGCCGGCAAGGAAATCGCTCAGGTCTATGCCCGGCCGCACAGTCCGCGGTTGATGCGGCCGATCCGCGAACTCAAGGGTTTTGCCAAGGTCGAGCTGCAGCCCGGCGAGACCAGGCGCGTCGAGGTGACGATCGAGAGCGGCGATCTGCGCTATTACGACCCTGCCTATCGGCAATGGCTGCTCGATGCGGGCCAGATAAGCTTCGAGGTCGGAGCATCTTCGCGCGACATTCGTCTGGAGAAGACGGTCAAGGTGGACGCGCCGGCGCTGCCGTCCACGGTCCTCGACATGGAGAGCCAGCCTTTCCTCTTGCTGGAGCAGGACTTTGCTCGTCGCCGCTTCCGCGACTTCCTCAAGGCGCAGCTCGATCTCGACGACGAAGAGGCTGCAAAGATGATGGAGTACTGCGCCAGCTCCTTCCTGGGGATATACAAGACCGTGTCCTGGGTGGCCGGCGAAAAGATCTCCAAAGCCACGATGGCGGCATTTCTCGACAGTCTCAACAAGGAGATTGGAGAGGCGGTCAGCAAGGCAGCATGACGTGATGACGGCGCCGTTCGAAGCTGACCGAACAGGTAACCGGACCGCCGCCCCGGACGTCCCGGGGCTTGAGATCAACAAAGCATCAGGGGAACTGAGATGAATTTAAGACGCTTTACTTTCACGATATCCGCACTCGGCCTGCTCGCCGGCTCCAATGCCGCGCTCGCGCAAACCGTCGACGTGCAGCACTACTGGACGAGCTCCAGTGAATCCAAGGCGATGAACACGGTGGCCAACGCCTTCAAGTCGAAGGGCGGCAAGTGGATCGACAGCCCATCGGCCGACTTCGACGCCGCGCTTGCGGCCGCCACCAGCCGCATTGCCGGCGGTGAACCGCCCTCCGCCATCCTGATGACGCCGAGCTCCGCCTTGCGCGACCTTGCCGCTTCCGGCCAGCTTCGCGACTTCGACGATCTCGCCGCCAAGGAAGGTTGGCAGAAGGTGATGTCGCCCCTGGTGTGGAGCAAGCTCAATGTGGGCGACCAGCTCGTTGCGCTGCCCGTCGGCATCCATGCGCAGAACTGGGTCTGGTACTCCAAGCCCCTCCTGGACGAACTCAAGATCGAGCAGCCCAAGACCTTTGACGACCTCTTCGCGGCAGCCGACAAGATCCAGGCATCCGGCCGCGTCGGCATAGCCGTCGGCGGCGAGCCCTGGCAGGAAGTCGGCATCCTCTTCAGCTCGATCCTTGCGATCGGTGGCCCCGACTATTGGAACGAGCTGATCGTGAAGCGCTCGCCCGAGGCGCTCAAGTCGCCGGTCCTGGCAAAGGCCTTCGAAACCTTCCGCAAGGTATCGACCTATGCCGACCCCGCCAGCCCGGGCCGTTCCTGGAACGACACCACCAACCTCGTCGTCACCGGCAAGGCCGGCTTCCAGTTCATGGGCGACTGGGCGCGCGGCGAGTTTCTGGCCGCCGGCAAGGTTGCCGGCAAGGATTTCGGCTGCTTCCTCACGCCCGGCGAAAAACCGAGCTACGCGATTCTGATCGACGTCTTTGCCTTTCCGGTGAACAAGGATGAGGACCGCATCAAGGGCCAGACCTTGCTTGCCCAGGCCGTCATGGATCCTGCCGTCGAAGAGCAGATCGCCGAGGTCAAGGGCTCGGTGCCGTCCCGCACCGACGTGGATACGACCAAGCTCGATGTCTGCGCGCAGCTCGGCGCCAAGACGCTTGCCACGCCGGGTGCCGCGGTGCAGGCCGCCTATGATGCGCTGGCAGGCGATCTGAACGGGCAGGTGACCGACCTTGCCACCCAGTTCTGGACCGACAAGTCCATGACGACGCAAGCGGCGGTCGAGAGCTTATCGAAAATCCTGCAGAGTGAATAGTGAGCTGTGCCGGGCCGGGCTAGTGGGGGCCCGGGCCACGCGGCGGGGGGGGACTGTGAGGTACTGGGAGGTTATGGGTTATTTGGGCGCAC